>JAQXCQ010000124.1 GCA_029251785.1 Maricaulis sp.
CGTCGCGATGCTGGTCCTCGCTGTGCTCTGGGTTTGGGCGCTTGTGCGCACCGTTTTCGGCCTGGTTCGGCTACTGCAGGGCCGCGGCTTCGATGATCCTCAGGGTAATTGGAGCTAGGCGCTCGCGCCGTTCCACCTAAACTATTCCTTTCCCCGGATTTATTCCGGGGCCTGGAGGACGACCAATTATAGCGCCATCACGCCGCATCAGCGCGCACTTCCCACAGCATGCCAGGCCCCGGAATAAATCCGGGGGAAGGTGTCTGTTTCTTGGTGTGAGTGTTTGAGAAATATTCGAGTTTGATGCGGCGCGCACCGCGCAACTCCCACCAAAAATCTCTTGCCGAGACTTCGCCTCAGTGATCTTGCGCCGTCAAGGGTTTCAACCGCAGAGCGGCGCTGCGCGCCCTTGACGGCGCAAGATCACTGAGGCCCGCTGGCTGACAAGAGATATATGGGATGGTCTGCGCGAGGCGCGAGGGTTCAGAAGCTACTCTTCCGAAGCTTTTTCCGAGACACGAGCCTTCTCAGCACGCCGCCTCGCGTGCTTTTCCCGACGCCTCTTTGCCCGTCCTAGACCAAGAAATGTGTCGACAATCGGTAAAACCGCGAAAAACAAAAAGTAGAGGCCAAAAGTGACCCAGAAGACAAAATCCAAATTATCTTCCGCGTTGGATCTTGCTATCCAACCTACCGCTAGCGACCCGATTGTCCCCATCAGCGAAACCACCAAGACGTACTTCCAGAATTTCGCGTCCATAGAACCCGCACCTAATCGTCCAATCCGAACCCAACCTCATCAATCATGTCCGCGCCCATCGTGATATCGTCCACCCGCGACGGCGAAAGCGTCAACACGCTCTCCGCAAAGAAACCGGCCAGCGCAATGTGGTGTGCAGCGAACGCCGGATCGCCGACCTTGTCTTTTTGGCGACGACGGGCGGCCACGGCACCGACACACAGCTTCCAGCCGCCAATCACTTCACCGGCCAATGTCAAAAACGGCGTCGCGCCGGCGAGCGCGTCGGCTTGATCGGCTTTCTTGTACCAGTTCACCGCCTCGCGCAGCGCGTCGAGACTGTCCTGCAGGCGTTCGGCAAGCGGTGGCAAATCGGGATGCCCGGAAGCCGCCAGCGTTTCGATGGTCTGCTCGATATCGTCATACAGCTCGGTGAAGGCCGCGCCGCCGGCCATTTTCATCTTGCGGCCGACCAGATCGATTGCCTGGATGGCGTTGGTGCCCTCATAGATCGGGGCGATACGCGCATCGCGAAAATGCTGAGCCGCGCCCGTCTCCTCAATGAATCCGGCACCGCCATGCACCTGAATACCCATCGAGGCCACCTCAACACCGATATCGGTCGACCAGGCCTTCGCAATCGGGGTCAGCAAATCCTCGCGGCGCTTCCAGATTTCACGCTCTTCTTCCTCGCCAAATTCGGCCATATCGGCGGCGACAGCACAGGATAAACAAATCGCACGGGACGCGCTGATCTTGGCCTTCATCATCGCCAGGGAGCGCTGGATATCGGGATGTGCAATGATCGCGTGCGGCGCCGGCGTGTCCATATCCGGAGCCCGACCTTGCTTGCGGTCCTTCGCATAGGCTAGCGCCTGCTGGAAGGCGCGCTCGGCGATGCCAACCCCCTGCACACCCACATTGAGGCGCGCAGAATTCATCATCGTGAACATGCATTTCATGCCGGCATTTTCATCGCCGACCATCCAGCCGGCCGCGCCGGCATAGTCCATGGTGCAAGTGGGAGAGCCATGAATGCCCATTTTGTGCTCAACCCCGATCGCCTGCAACGCGTTTCGAGTGCCATCGGGCATAATTTTCGGGATCAAAAACAGAGAAATACCCTTGGTACCCGCCGGAGAACCGGGTGTCCGGGCCAGCACCATATGGATGATATTCTCAGTGCAATCATGCTCGCCCCAGGTGATGTAAATCTTCTGTCCGGTCACCGCCCAGGAACCGTCGGCATTCGGCTCGGCACTGGTCGTCAACAAGCCCACATCGGAACCCGCATGGGGCTCGGTCAAATTCATTGAAGAGGTCCACTCGCCGGTGATCAGCTTGGGCAGATAGGCCTCATTCAGCGCGTCAGACCCGTGCGCTATCAATGCCTCAATCGCGCTATAGGTCAGCATTGGCCCCAGGCTAAACGCCATATTGGCCGATTGCAGCATTTCCAGCACCGCCGTACCCAGCGCTCGCGGCAAACCCATTCCGCCATCTTCCGGGCGAAACTGCAGCCCCTGCCAACCGCCCTCGACGAATTTGGCATAGGCATCCTTAAAGCCCGTCGGCGTGGTTACCACACCGTCTTTCAGCTTGGCATGTTCCAGATCGCCAACCCGGTTGAGCGGCGCCAAAACCTCATTCGACAATTTGGAGGCCTCTTCCAGGATCGCCCCGGTCAGATCATCGGTAAATTCGGGAAACGCACCCGTCGCCTTGAGCTGATCGACAGCAGCCACTTCCTCAAGCGAAAAACGGATTTCATCTACAGGGGCACGAAATGTCATAAAACTCTCCGGGAGCTGGCGTCAGGCGGCGTATTCGAGGCGGAACATAACCATTCAACAGGCAAGTGCGAACGAATAATTCTGCGGCATAATGTCAATTCACGATGAGAGCCCTATCCCACCGCGACAAGTGCCCGTAAAGTTTAGCCTATGAACATATCGCTTCGAACCAAAATCCTCGCGCGCAATCTGGCCGCATCCGCGGCATTTTTGCTCACCGGGTGCGCCACGCCGACAACCGAACTGGCCCAGCTGCCTTCGGGCGCCTGGGCGTTGGATGCCGCCCACTCCAGCGTCACCTGGCAGGTGCGCCATATGGGTCTCAGCCTGTACACCGCCCGCTTCGAGGCCATTTCGGCCAGTCTAAATTTTGATGCCGACGATCCAACCGCCTCACAGCTCACCGCCATTATCGAAGCCGCCTCCGTTTCCACCGGGGATCCCGATTTCGACGATGTCCTGCGCGAGAGTTGGCTGCAGGCCGATCGCCATCCTCAAATCACCTTCACCTCAACGCGCATCGAACAGACCAGCGATACACGCGGAATCGTCACCGGCATGCTCAGCCTCAATGGCCGCCAGATGGAAACCAGCATGCAGGTCGAATTTTACGGCGGTCTGTATAATTTTCTCGAGGGCCGCAATGCTCTCGGGTTTTC
Source organism: Maricaulis sp. (assembly GCA_029251785.1). Lineage (GTDB taxonomy): Bacteria > Pseudomonadota > Alphaproteobacteria > Caulobacterales > Maricaulaceae > Maricaulis. The sequence continues at coordinate 3,192 of JAQXCQ010000124.1, forward strand.
AGGCGAGATGACGATCGACCGGTCTGATTTCAATATCGGTAATCTGCCCACCACGATTGTCGGCCATGACGTCGATATCCATATTGAAGCGGAATTCCTGCAACAGGAGTAGGCCATGACCACCGATAATCGCTACACCTCCATCGCCATCGCCCTGCACTGGCTGATCGCGATCATGCTGATCAGCATGGTGTTTTTCGGTTGGTATATGGAAGATCTGCGCGAGTTGGCGCTTTCTGGCTCCGGCGTCACGCTCGCCGAGGTCCAGTTCGCCTATAACGCCCACAAGACCACCGGCCTGTTCGTCCTGGCCCTCAGCGTTCTGCGTCTGATCTGGCGGCTCACCCATCGCCCACCCGGCCTGCCCGCCGGCATGACAGGCTGGGAGATGACGGTCGCCAAGGCGACGCATTTCGCCTTCTACGCCCTCATGATCGGCATGCCCCTGGGCGGAATGATCGCCGCTTCCGCCTCGCCCTTCCCCAGCTTCCTGTTCAATGACCCGTCCCTGATCATCCCCAAACTCCCCGTCCCGCAAACCGACGAGTTCGCCGAACTCGCCGGCTCCGCCCACAGCGCCGGCGGCTGGGCCATTCTCGGCCTGACGGCCCTGCACGCGGCAGCCGCCATTAAGCACCAGTTCATCGACAAGGATGGACTATTGGTCCGCATGCTGCCGTTTTTGAAAGGCTGAGTTGAATGTTGCGTTCGTTGATTGCCGCCGCCCTGTTGTTTGCTTCGCCTGCCGTCGCACAGGAATGGACCGTGGATACCGAGGCCAGCTCGGTCGCCTTTGTCACGCAGGCGTTCGGCGCCGAGGTTGAGGGCCAGTTCGAGAACTGGACCGCCACCATCACGCTGGATCCAGCTGATCTGACGGGGGCCAGCATCCACGCCGAGATAACCACCGCCTCAGGCACCACCGGCTCCAGCCAGATCGACGAATCCATGCTCTCAGAAGAAGGCCTGGCACCCGAGACGCACACGCTGGCGAGTTTTGTCTCCTCCGATATCCGCGCAGTGGCTACCGGCTATGAAGCCCACGGCACGCTAAGCATCCGCGGCGTCGAACAGCCGCTCGTGCTGGCATTCACGCTGACAATTACCGGCGATAACGCCGTGGCAGACGGCGAATTTGTCGTCGCACGCACAGAGTTTGGCGTCGGCAATGAGGGCTGGGGTGACACGGCTGCTGAAGTGCGCGTTGTCCTGCATGTAGAAGCGATGCGGCACTAACCTCTTCTTCCCCCGCCCCTCACACACCGTCATGCCAGCGAATGCTGGGACCCAGATCAAAAAGCACCGGTGTCTGTAATCTGGGTACCAGCATTCGCTGGCATGACGGCCGAAAGAGACGGGAAGAATTGAAACCAAAACTTCGAGCCTCCACCTATACACCCCACCCCCATTGGCATATATTGCCAACACCCAATAGGAGCCGCCCATGGTCACGCGCAACGTCGTCCTCACCGACACCCAGTCCGAGCTGGTCGACCGCCTGATCGCCTCCGGTCGCTACCAGAACGCCTCCGAAGCCCTGCGGGCCGGCCTGCGCCTGCTGGAGCGTGAAGAAGCGGAATTCGAGACCGCAAGGACGCGACTGAGCATAGGGCTGGAAGAAGCCCGGCGTGAGGATTTCGCCGACGGTGACGGCGAAGCCGCCATGCGACGCGCCTTTGACGCCGCAAAGCCCAAGCCCTGATGTCCCGCCCTTGGCGCCTAACGCGTCATGCCGCAGCTGCCCTGACCGATATCGCCAACTGGACTTATCAGGCCTTTGGCGCTGCCCAGGCAGAAAGCTATCAAAATGGCCTGATCACTTGCTGCCGCCAGATCGCCAGCGGAAACATGCGCTCCCGATCCTGCGCGCGCCTGATCGCACATGATTGCACCGACAATCTACGCTATGCCAGATCAGGGCAGCACTATGTGGTGTTCCTGGATGCGCCTGAGCGGGTGGTGATCGTGGACGTGCTGCACGTGCGTTCGAATTTACCGGGGAAGCTGGCACAGCTGGAGCAGTGATGGCTCAGAGTTCATCTAAGGCTTCACTCACCCGCCCTCAACACACCGTCATCCCAGCGAAGGCTGGGACCCAGATCGAAAAGCACCGGTGTCTGTGATCTGGGTCCCAGCCTTCGCTGGCATGACGGTTTTTGGGGCACCGCATTGAAACTCAAACTTGCCCCCACCCGCCCCAGCGCGTAGCACAGCCTGCATGACCGCCCCGACCCTTCCCGCAAGCGACCCCGTCGCCCTGCAAACCGCCGCGCATATCCTGCGTGAGGGTGGGCTTGTGGGGATGCCGACGGAGACGGTGTATGGCCTCGCGGGCAATGCGGCTGATGCCGAGACGGTGGCGAAGCTCTACGCAGCCAAGGGGCGGCCGCGGTTTAATCCTTTGATTGCGCATGTCACCGGGTTGGAGATGGCGCAGACGCTGGCGACATTCAGCCCGCTGGCGGCACGGCTGGCGCAGGAATTTTGGCCCGGCCCGCTGACGCTGGTCCTGCCAAAGCGCCCCGACGCGCCGGTTTGTGATCTGGCCAATGCGGGGCTCGATACGATTGCTATCCGTGCACCGCGCCACGAGGCGGCTCGCGCCTTGCTCAAGAGCTTTGGCGGACCACTCGTTGCCCCAAGCGCCAATAAATCCGGCGGCGTCAGCCCGACCACAGCCGCGCATGTGCTGGAAGGTCTCGGCGACCAGATCGATCTGGTGCTCGACGGCGGTGCCTGCCCGGTCGGGCTGGAATCCGCTGTGGTGGCAGTCGAAGGCGACCGTGCCACCCTGCTCCGCCCCGGCGGGCTGGACCGGGCCAGCATCGAAGCCATCACCGGCCCGCTCGGCTCTCCCGGCCAAACCAACACGCCGAGCAGCCCGGGTATGCTGAAAAGCCATTACGCTCCCGGTGCCTCGATCCGCCTGAACGCCATGACGGCCCGCGAGGGCGAGTTGCTGCTGGGATTTGGCGCTATGGACTGCGACCTCAACCTCTCACCCGCCGGCGATCTGGCTGAGGCCGCCACACGCCTGTTTGCTGCCCTGCGCGAGCTCGATGCGCGCGGGCCAACCTGTATCGCCATCGCCCCCATTCCGCAGACCATGCTGGGCGAAGCCATCAATGATCGCCTCCAACGCGCCGCCGCGCCCCGGGACTGAATATGACACAAACCAGCTTGCCGCCCGCCCTTCTTGACGCCCTCAAATCCGCCCTCGGCCCGAAGGGCTGGAGCACTGATCCGCACGAATTGGCGCCGCTGGTCGCGGATTGGCGTGGCCGCTATGTCGGCTCCACACCCATCCTGCTCAAGCCGGCCAATACCGCCGAGGTCGCCGCCGCCGTGCGCCTGTGCAGCGAGGCCGGCGTGGCGATGACACCGCAGGGCGGCAATACCAGCCTGTGCGGCGCC
>JAQXCQ010000126.1 GCA_029251785.1 Maricaulis sp.
GATGCCGCGCGGAAGGGCGTCGGCGGGCGTTTCGACGGTAAGGCTGGCCGCAATATCGTTGAATGACGCGGGCCAGGGCATCATTTGCGTATTTGTGCGGTCGCGATGGGTCAGGGCAAGCCGGAAGCTGGCTGCAGTGCGTCCGGTGCCGGCATGCCGCATGATCAAAGCGATGTCAGCCGAGCTGTCGCGGATCGCCGTCACGCCGGCCTCGATGAATAGCGGGGCACCAGGGTGACTTTCGGCGAGGAATCTGATGTGCAGACTGTCAGGAATCAGGGTGGCCGGAGCATTATCTCTATAAATACTGCCGAGCCCGGCCGTGCTGGCCAGATTGGCGACGCCCTGCATGGCTTTGTCGAGATAGAATTTGACATTCATGTGACCCAGCTCGTCACATTCCCAGGCATTCGCATTACCGCGCCAGACTTCGATCATGACGGTATCCTGTTCAGGCGGCGCAGCGCGCACAAACACCGAAATGCTCAACAACGGAGCGCTGGATGGTGAATCCATCCGGGGCGCATGAAGAGTGGGATGCTCCGTGGCGTTCTTCGACACCATCGCATTGGGTGCAGATAAAGATTTCGGCACCGCCACTGTCATGGCAGTGGGCACAGCTGACATAGGCGTTGAGCGCCTCAATTTTGTGAGCGAGCCCCAGCTCCATCAAAAAATCCAGCGCGCGATAGACGGTTGGTGGTTTGGCTGCGCCGGGCCCCGGCTTCAGCAATTCAAGCAAGTCATAAGCTTTAATGGGCCCCTCAGCCTGAAGCAGCAACTCAAGCACGCGCCGGCGTGCAGGCGTGAGGCGCTCGCCCCGATCAGAGCATAAGGCTTCTGCAACGTGCATCGCATCGTTTTGGGCGGTTGTGAGGCTCGGCATTTGGGAATCATCGGTCATATGGAGGATTGTTAATCGGGATAACCGCAATTTGATAGCCCAAGCCTCTTGCTCATTTTGAAATGTTATAATATCACACTTGTGAGACCGGGGCGTCGCTCCGTTGTGTTTATCGGGAGTTCAGTGTGAGACAGCATCTTCTTCAGGCCAGTTCGGCGATTATTTTAGTGGCATTGACCAGCGGAGCAAGTTTAGCACAAGAAACATCGCCAACGCCGGATGTGGTGGTTGTGACCTCTGGCCCCCTCGGCTTGCGGGCGGATGAGTTGGTAGGTTCCAATGATGTGGTCTCGCAGCGTGAGCTTGAGGACAATCTGGCCGGGTCCCTTGCCGACACAATTGCGCGCGAGCCCGGTGTCTCCACGACCTTCTTTGGTCCGGCCGCGAGTCGCCCGGTGATCCGGGGATTGGGTGCTGATCGGGTGAGGGTTTTGGCAAACGGTGTTGGGCTTATTGATGCCTCTACTGCAAGCCCTGATCATGCTGTCGCCTCGGAAGCTCTGGAAGCACGTCGCATCGAAATCTTGCGTGGCCCGGCGGCGATTGCCTATGGCGGTGGTGCGATTGGTGGTGTGGTCAATGTGATAGATGGCCGGATTCCCGACGAGGCGAATGACGATTTCACAGGCCGTTTTTATGGCGGCTACAATACGGGCAATGAGGGAGAGACCGCCGCGGGCCGTATCGGCTTCGGCGTTGGGGCGCTGGCCTTCAACCTGGAAATGATGACCCGTAACGCAGATGATTATCGCATCAACGGTGATGCGGAGTCGCAGATTCTTCAGCTTTTCGAAGAGGCTGAGGAAGGTGATGATCACGATGATCACGATGATCACGATGATGACGATCATGACTCTGAACATGGAGAATCCGGACGCGTAGAAAACTCTGGTTTGCAGTTCGACACCGCTTCGCTTGGCGTGTCGTGGGTCGCCGATTGGGGCTTTATCGGTCTCGGTGTGAAGCAAACGGACGCGCTCTACGGCATACCTGGCGGTCACGGTCATCACGAAGAAGAAGAGGATGACGATGATCACGGGGACCATGGTGAGGACGATGATCATGATGAGCACGAAGAAGAGGTGCTCCCCAGAATTCGCCTCGATCAAACGCGATACGACATTCGGAGCGAATTGAATTTCGATAGTGGTTGGGTCGAGCGGATCAAATTTTCGACCGGGTTTGGCGAATATGAGCACGTTGAGCTTGAGGGCGATGAAATTGGGACGGTCTTTGATAACCAGGGCTGGGAATCCAGGTTGGAAACACGGTTCCGCGGTGGTGAGATTTGGGGTGGAAATTGGGAAGCTGCAGCTGGCTTTCAGGCCTTTGATCGCGACTTCTCTGCGATCGGCGAAGAAGCATTCGTTCCACCATCTGTGACGGAAGACCGCGGATTGTTTTTTGTCGAGCGCTGGGATGCTGACAGTTGGGGCCTGGAAGGTGGTTTACGGGTTGAGCAGCGCGATTTGAGCGCTAACGGCACAGATTTGTCGTTTGATACGCAGAGTCTATCAGCATCAATTTTTGTCCGACCGCAGGCCGATACATTTATTGCCCTGACGCTTTCCTCCAATGAACGCGCGCCGACCGATGTCGAATTATTCGCAGACGGAGCTCATCTCGCGACCGGTACCTATGAGGTCGGTGATGTTGGTATTCGAGCTGAAGAAGCGGTCTCTGTCGAGTTGACCGCCCGCACAGCGTGGCTGGATTGGGAGCTGGAAGGGGCTGTTTTTGCGGCTGAGTATGATGGCTTTATCGGCAATTTCCCCACCGGCGCGGAAATCGATCATCTGCCAGTATTTGCCTACCGTCAGGTGGACGCGGAGTTACAGGGATTTGAAATCCAGGCCAGCGGACCATTGGGCCGCATGGGAGACTGGGACATCTCGTCGACCCTCTCCACAGAATATGTGAGCGGTTCCACTGTGGACGGGGATTTGCCCAATCTTCCGCCTTTACAGGTAAAGGGTCGTCTCGAAGCTGAAAGTGGAATTCACCACGCCCACGTGTCGGTGAATTGGGCCGATGTGCAAAACCAAACGGCACCGTTCGAATACAAGACACCGGGTTATGTTCTCTTGGGCGCGGGGTGGACGATTACACCGGATTGGTCCCGTGATGTGCGTTTTATTCTCGAGGGGCGCAATTTGCTGGATAATGAAGCGCGCTTGCATACTTCGGTGCTAAAGGAAGCCGTGCCACTGCCGGGTCGCTCATTACGTTTGGCGATGGTTCTCGGCTTCTAGCCAAAGGCTATTCTATTGTTATTGTGATGGTAATCCGCCTATCGCCTCACCGTATATTATCGGCGAGGTGATGGGCGGACCCCTATTCGTTCCGGCTTGAAACCGTCCGTGTGTTGGCGGGCTCAGTACTGGAACCTGCGAAAGCCCGGTTGTTTTTCGATTGATAATCAAAGTGCAGCGTCCGTCGGCACTGTATTTGCGTAACCGGTTGCAGCAAGGGCATGCAAGGGCGCGTTGAAGCGTTCCGCTATTTCCGTTATTTACCGCCCAAGAGATTTTAAGGGGTATTACCATGGTCGACGCACCAACAACTGAAGCGCGCCTTTCCGGCACAGTTCCACTCTACAAGAATGTGGAGCCGCTCAACCGTCAAAAGCACGCAACTTACGGCGTATCAACAACGGAGCAGCCATTCAATTTCCTGAAAGAATGGCATTTTGTTCCAGCGATTACCGGTGAGTTTGCCACTGCAAGCGGTAGCTATCCCGTGATTTTCCTGGGTGACCGCAAGACTCCGGTTTTGGTTATGGGCCTGCGTCAGGGAACAAACCTGTTTGTCACTGAAGACGGTCAGTTTGACGGTGATCATTACGTGCCCGCCTATGTGCGTCGCTACCCATTCGTGAGCGCGACCAATGTTGACGATAAGCCGTCTACGGTTTGTGTGGATGTTGATGCGAATTTCGTGGTTACTGAGAACCCGGAGCGTCCGTTCTTCGACGAAGCCGGTGAGCCAACGGAATATACCAAGCAGGCTGTTGATTTTGTGTCCGCTTTCGAAGCCGATGCAAAAATTACTGAAGCATTTGTCGAGCGTATGGATGCTTTGGGTCTGTTTGAAAAGAAAGACGTTAAGCTGGCCAATCCACAGGATCCTGACAATCCGGTTGTTGTGGCAGAATATTTTGGCGTTTCAGAAGAGAAGTATGCGGCACTGCCTGCCGACAAGCTCACTGAAATGCGCGACAATGGCGATCTGATCGCTGTCGTCAGCCATCTGGTTTCGCTGCAGCGTTGGGAACGCATCCTGCGCCGTGCGACCGAGCGCCAAAATGCTGAGCAAGCTGCCGCACCTGCCGCCAACTAAAACGCACACCGACTGTTATGAGGCGGCCGCTCTGATTTTCAGGGCGGCCGTTTTGTATTTGAGCCTCGGTCTCTCGGCTCGCGGCCAATGTTTAACAGCGTTCACGAGTGCGCGAGCCCCCTTCGACAGGCGTGCTTTTTAGACTATATGACCGGTGCCTTTGTGTTTGAGGTGCTGTGTGTGAGGAATACCGATGCGCCTGTTGACTGCTCTGATTGTCTTGATCTGCTCCGCAACAACGGTGTTTGCGCAAACTTCGTCTAGCCAGTCGGCCGATCAACCGGCTTGGGCGTCAGGCGAGATGATGGTCGAGACGCGTCTGATTTCCGACATGGAAGTGGTCACGCCGGGACAAAGTTTTTATATCGGCCTTCACCAGATTATGCCGGATCACTGGCACACATACTGGCGTAACCCCGGCGATAATGGATTGGCGATTGAGCTGGACTGGGAAGTGCCCGACGGCGTTACCATCGGCGAAATCGCATGGCCTGCCCCGATCAATCTGCCGGTTGGCGATGTGATGATGGATTACGGTTATGAGGGAGAGGTCACCTTTCCTCTGCCGATCCACGTCAGTGAGGATTATTCTGATACCAGCATCACGTTAAAGGTCGAGGCGAGTTGGCTGGTGTGTGAGGTCATCTGCATTCCCGAGGAGGGCAAGTTCGAACTTGTGCTTGGTGTGGATGGTCAGGCGCGAGAAAATAGCGATGACGTCTGGTATATCCGTGCCGCGCTGGAGGCTGTGCCAGAGGCTGCGCCTGAAATTGATGCGCGCCTCTCATTGCAAGATGGTCGACTGGTTCTGGAGCTGGCTGGCGGTCTGTTTGAGGACGCGCCATCAACCTGGCGAAATCTGGGCTTCATGCCGTTCAAAAAGGGCTTGATTGATCATTTTGATCCGCAGCTTACCGAAGCTGAAGCGGATCGCACATTGCTGCTGATGACGCCTGGACATGCGGCAGACCAAGCGCTTGAAAAAGAGCGCCGTGGCCTTCTGCATTATGATCGACAGACCGAACAGGGCTGGGTGCGAACCATGGTCGAGATCGATGCCCAAATGGGCACCGGCGGTTACGATCTTCCCGCGTTGGCGACGGCGCCGGTTGTTCTTCAACAGGACAGTAATATTGCCCTGCTCATGGCACTGGCACTGGGCGGTGGGTTGATCCTGAATTTGATGCCGTGCGTCTTCCCGGTGCTGTCGATCAAGGTGTTGGCGGTTGTTGAGGCCGCGCATGATGATCCCGGCCGTATTCGCTCCCACGGTCTGATGTTCTTGGCCGGTGTCGTGCTCAGTTTTATCGCGCTGGCGCTATTGCTGTTGGGTTTACGAGACTTTGGGCTGCCGGTCGGTTGGGGGTTCCAGCTGCAGGTTCCTGTCGTCGTGGCGTCTCTGGCGCTCTTGCTGTTTGCGATCGGCCTGAATCTACTGGGTGCATTTGACGTCGGTTTGTCATTGCAAAATGTGGGTGGAGGTCTGGCGGAGCAGGGCGGTGCCAAGGGCGCTTTCTTTACCGGAATGCTCGCCGTCGTGGTCGCAGCACCATGTGTTGGTCCGTTGGCGGCCGGAGCGCTCGGTGTTGCTTTGACACAGCCGCCGATGGTTTTGATTTCAGTCTCTGCAATGATGGGTGTCGGGCTGGCGCTGCCATTTTTGACGCTGAGTCTGTTTCCATCTCTCCTGAAATTTATTCCCAAGCCAGGTGCGTGGATGGATACCTTCAAGCAAGCCTTGGCTTTCCCAATGTTTGCGTCGGCCATCTGGATGGTCTGGGTACTGACAATCCAGTCCGGGGCCCAGGGCCTCCTCTATATCGCCAGTGCCTTCCTTTTGTTTGCCCTGGCCATATGGGTCCGCAAATTGTCGGGTGTGCTGGCCGGCCTCATTGCCGCTTTGGCCCTTTTGGGCTCTATCGGTGCCATTGTCCTCGTCGCACGCCTTCCCGCCGCCTCCAGCACGCAAACCCTCACCGAAGGCGAGCGTCCCTGGTCACGCGAATTGGTTGAGGAATTGCGAGCTGAGGGTCGTCCGGTGTTTATCGACGTCACCGCCGCCTGGTGTGTGACCTGCCAGCTCAACAAGTTGCGCGTGATGGAAGACGAGGCTGTGCAAATGGCCTTCGACCTCCACAATGTCGCCCGCCTCCGCGCCGACTGGACCAATCGCAACGACGAAATCGCCGCCCTGATCGCCGAACACGGTGGTGCCGGTGTGCCGCTGTATATCCTGTATCCTACAGGATGCGCTGATGCCGAAGTTCTGCCCAGTGTGCTGACCCGGGATGGTCTGATCGCCTCGCTAGAGGCTGCGGCCTGGTAGGGCTGTAAACCTCTTCTTCTCCCCTTGAGGGAGAAGTCCCGAAGCGTAAGCGTAGGGGATGAGGGGGCTGTCTCCACGGGCGCGATGTGCGGCAGCAGCCCCCTCATCGACCCCGCCTCCGGCGTGCCCACTTCTCCCTCAAGGGGAGAAGAAGAGGAGCGGTTGTCGCCCACCTTGGAGCTCGGGGATTTCGGCGGTTCGGCCGAAAATGCCTGCGCTGATGGGGTGGTGAAAAATTTGTCTTTTACGCTTGTTGGTAATTATGCAAACGTCGGTTTTGTTCTGGCTATTTGGTAGTGGGGAATCCCGTGGGCCGTAATAACAATGTGATTCCGGCGCTTGTCCGTATGATATTTATCGCTTCGTTCTACGTAGCGGCCTGGTATTTTTCCGGCGAGAGCTGGGGGCTCCCGTTCATCGGGATCGCCGTTTTGTCGACTTTGGTCGGAGGCTTGATCCGCTTACGGCGATGAAGAAACAATTTCGGAATTTGGGCGTCTGTACTTGTCAGCCTAACCAACTCGAGTTCCACGTGTCCGAGGCACCCACCAGTTCAAACTTCACTTCTCCCTCAAGGGGAGAAGAAGAGACGCGTACTTCATCAATCCGCTTCGGGTGCGATTTCGACCGCGTCGCGCATTAGATTGGCGATTTCACTATAGGCGCGGGAGCGGTCTGAGCCGGTTGTGGCTTCGTCGATGGCGGAGAGGCGGGCTTCTGTGTCGTGGGACATGCCGCGGAAGATGCAGCGCAAGTCGGAGGGGCCGTCAGCGTCTTCTATGGCGTGGCTGACCCGCATGGCGTCGGCGGCGAAGGCTTCCATATCGGCCAGAAATGGATCTTCGAAATCGAGCGGAGTGGCCAAAGCTGCGGGATGTCGGGCGGCCGCTTCGGCGCGGGCCTGGGCGCGGGCGCGTAAATCGTCGGCGGTTTCAGCCAAGTCGGATCCGGGGCCGGCGAAGGCGGCGGGGGCGGTAAGAGCCAGACAGGCCAGAGCAATCATTATTTGACGCACAGTGTTCTCCCTCGAACGGTCGCGATTTTGTGCACGCTAGCAGTGCAGGCTTGAGACTCTCTGAATCTGAAAAAAATAGTTGGGAATCAGCAAGAAATAGCGCGAACTGGAGAAAATGCTGGTTCCGGGCGGCGTGTTCGCCCATGAAGTTACCTTCCTTTGACCTGTGCCATTGGGTGCAGGCTCCAACACAAAACGACCGGAGATCGTCATGAGCGGCAAGAAGAAAAAAGTCTTCCGCCCCAAGGCCCGCCGCCCTCGCGGCTTTGAAGATCGGGTGGGCTCTGTCCTGCGCGCCGAAAAGCATCTCGTGGATGCGGCCACACGGGTCTATGACGATTGGGGTTTTGAACCACTGCAGACACCGGCGTTTGAATATGCCGAAGCGCTGGGCAAGTTTCTGCCCGACGAAGAGCGACCCAATGAGGGGGTGTTTGCGCTGGAAGATGATGACGGTCAGTGGCTGTCTCTGCGCTATGATCACACCGCCCCGCTCGCGCGCTATGTGGCGGAAAATTTCCAGGAGCTCAACAAGCCCTATCGCCGCTATCAGGCGGGGGATGTGTGGCGCAATGAAAAACCCGGTCCGGGGCGCTTCCGCCAATTTGTTCAATGCGATGCCGACACAGTCGGTGCGCCGGGACCGGCCGCGGATGCCGAGATGATCGCGATGGCGGCGGATGTGATGCGCGCCGTCGGACTGGCCGATGGCGAGTATGCGATCCGGGTCAATGACCGGCGCATTCTGGATGGTGTTCTCGAAGGCATTGGCGCAACAGATACGGGCAGTCGCACGCGTATTATGCGGGCGGCCGACAAGTTGGATCGTCTGGGACGTGAAGGCGTGGCGCTGTTACTGGGCGAAGGCCGCAAGGATGAGTCCGGCGATTATACCGAGGGTGCCAAGCTGGATACGGCCGGTATTGATGCCGTACTGAATTTTCTGGATGCCACGGGTGGAAGCCGTGATCAGGTGATTGCGCGGCTGGAGCCTCTTGTTGGAGCCTCCGAAGTGGGACGTTCTGGACTGGCTGCTTTGGTCGAAATTGATGCCGTCTTGTCGGCAATTGGTGTTGGTGATGACCGGGCGGAATTTGATCCATCGATCGTGCGCGGGCTGGGTTATTATACCGGGCCGGTGTTTGAGGCTGAATTGCTCGCAACGGCTAATTATGATGATGGGAGTCCGATCCAGTTTGGCTCGGTTGGTGGCGGCGGTCGTTATGATGATCTGGTGTCACGCTTTACCGGCCAGAAGGTTCCTGCGACAGGATATTCCTTTGGTGTTAGCCGATTTGCCGCGGCTTTGTCGGCTCTGGGTAAGGTTGGTGCCGAAACTGAACGGCCTCTTGTGTTGATCGTGGCCGCTGAAAAGGACCGGGCGGCGGACTATCTTGCCATGGCGGCTGAACTCCGGGCGACCGGCATCCGGACAGAAGCCTTTGTCGGTGGCGGGAATATGGGTAAGCAACTTAAATATGCGGACCGGCGCGGGGCTTGTGCGGCGGTCATTGTCGGCTCGGATGAGCGAGAACAAGGCTTGGTGACCATCAAAGACCTTGGTCTGGGTTCGGAGCTGTCCCGCGATATTACTGATAATCGCGAATGGCGCGAAGAGCAGCCGGCGCAATCGTCTGTCGCGAGAGCCGAATGGGTTTCGGCGGTGCGGGCGGTCCTGAATCGCAACGGCGATCATTAAAAGGTTAGTTAATCAACACATTCCTGTCAAAATTAACGTGATGTGGGGTTGACGTAAGGTGGGGGTCACGTCAACCTGCAATCAGAACCGGGCCTGACCGTCCAGTTCTTCGGCGTTTCGGGGAGGAAACGCCTTTATCGACCAACCATTAATTAAGGGGCTGGCTCACGCCAGCCCCTCTTTTTTTGTTCAAACACGAGAATTTGGGTCGACTATTCAGCGCGTGCGTCCGGGCGTAATGACCTGGCCTCACGCTTGACTGACTATTCGCCACCGGCCAGTCGGCTGGACTCCAGACGGTTGAGCCAATCGATGAGGTCGTCACCGGTTTTTTCTTCACCATCCACCCAGACACGACGGCGTCCGGTTGTGTCTTCCTCAACGCGAATATCATTTTCATTGCCGGCGTCATCGCGGTGTTGATTACGGATCACGCGGCGGCTTGAATGGCGACGGACGCGGCGTTCCGAGCGGGCCTCGTCGCGTTCTACATCGCGAATTTCACGGCGAACTTCACGTTCTGCATCCCGTATTTCACGGGCCATTTCGCGTAGTTCTCGTGCCATTTCTCTTTCGCCGTCGCGCATTTCAAGCACCAGGGTACGGTGCTCTCCTTGTTCCACGGTCAGCTCCCGCATGTGCTCGCGAATTTCGCGGCGGGCTTCACGAAGTTCAGCGCGAACTTCCGCTTGCTCTTCTTCGGTTAGATCGTCCCAATCACCGCTGTGGGTGACGTGCCCGTCTTCCAAACCTTCTAGTGCTTCTTCAAGCGCATGCATGACTTCGCCATTGATCTCGTGGACATTCACAGCGACGTGGAAATTGCCCATTTCTGAGCCCATATGCTCCATCTCCACGCGATGGACCTCCATCTGTGCGTGATGATCGCGCATTTCGACTTCCATTTCGGCCATTGCCTCCTGGATTTTGAGGCGTGCTTCACGAAGTTCAGCACGTACTTCTTCTTTTTCTTCCTCGCTCAGATCATCCCAATTGCGGCCTTCATCATCCGGACCGAAGTGGATGACACGCCCATTCTCAACGTCATCGAGTTCGAGAAGAGCGCCTGACAGGCTTTCCATTACGGTCGCCTGAATACCATCAATGTCGACGATGACTTCATAATTGCCGTCGTGGCGACCCGCATGGCGGCCGGCATGTCGCGCGGCGCGCTCGGCGTGGCGGGCAGCCCGCTCCGCGTGTCGATTGGCCCGCTCTCCTTCGCGTTCGGCGCGTTCGGCGCGTTCCATGCGCCAGCGCATTGTGTGCCCGCCCTCAACAACACGGATATTGCCATTCTCGATAATGACCGTGCCGTCTTCGGAATTTTCGACGCGCTCGCCGTCGATATAGACTCCGTCATCACGCACGTCGATCGTCTGGCCATTGACGGTCAGATTGTGTTCGAACTCATTATCGATAACGACGGTGTGACTGTCCTGGGTAAAGGCGGCGGTGGCCGTCAGAGCCGCAACGGAAGCGGCAAGCAAAAACTTTTTCATCGTGTGTCCCTCACAGATTTGAAACCCCATGCTGGCGCGGCCCGCCTTACCGATTGTGTGCGGTATCCTGAACAATTGTTCACCTGAAAGGAGAAAAGGCGCAATGTTCTTTCTTGGGGGGAAGAACATTGCGCCCAGTTAAAGGGCCCGCCAGATCGTGACAAATAACGGTCCGTCGTCTTGGTGAAGCATTCGATATGACGCGAAGTTGTCTGATGGATGAAAGAAAGTTCAAGCGATGGACAGAATTGACGCAATGTTGCCTAGTAGGTGCGGAATGGTGCTTGCATCATGGTGTGAAGAAGAGCCATCCAGGGGAATTGTGTGAGCCAGTTTGATCGTCGAGACGTTTTGAAGTTTGCCGGCGCAGCCGGTGTGGGTGCCGCTGCGGGTGCCGGCCTGGTTCCAACCCAGGCTGCCGAAGCGTCAGCACTCAGTTTGGACCAGCGCATCGGCGAGATGCTGCTGATGGGCTTTATCGGCTCGACCACTGAAACCAGTGGTGCAGATCAGATTGCCGCACATCTGGCCGCAAATCGAATTGGTGGTGTCTTGTTCCTGCGGCACAATGTGAGAAGCCGCGAGGGGGCCGAAGGGTTGACCGCGCGCTTCTCGGATATCGCGCCCAATGCCTGGATGGCCGTCGATCAGGAAGGCGGACTGGTCCAACGATTGTCTCGCGATCTGGGCTACACACATATACCGCGTGCCATGCATGTTGCTGAGCAACGTGATGTGGACGGGGCCTCAGATCTTTACCAGCTGGGCGCTTCGGAGTTTCGGGCAGCCGGTTTCAATATGAACCTGGCCCCGGTGGCCGATGTGCATGATCCCGACAATGCCGTGATCGGGCGGCATGGTCGTGCCTATGGTGTCGATGCGGCGGTGATAGAAGGTTATGCCGGTGCGCTGATCGACAGTTATGACCGGGCTGGGGCTGTCTGTGCGATCAAGCACTTCCCGGGACACGGGCGATCTCGCGGCGACAGCCATAATGGTTTTGTAGATATATCGACGACCTGGGATGAGAGCGAGCTGGCCCCTTTTGAGCGTTTGATCACGTCGGGTCGAGCCCGTCTTATTATGGGCGGCCACTTAACCCACCATGGCCTCGATCCTTCGGGGGCGCCCGTCACCTTTTCGCGGCCGATCCTGCACGATTTGCTACGCACGCGACTGGGTTTTACGGGTGCCATCATGACGGATGACCTGGATATGGGAGCGATCCGCGAGAATTTTTCTCAGAAGGATGCCGTTCTGCGATCCATCGAGGCGGGCAATGACTTCATCATGCTGTCCAATTCTGCCGCTCCCGATCCAGAATTACCTCAGCGGGTTGTTGGCTGGGTGCGCGAGGCAATCGAAGCGGGCCGCCTGAGCGAAACCCGCATCAATCAGTCTGTTGCGCGGATTGGTGTGTTGAAACGCCGGGTTGGATTGAACTGATTATTCAGCGCCCAGAACGTCCATCAAAACTTGCCGTGTGATTGCACCGGCCAGGTCGGAACGATCCTGGTTTAGGTGCACGATGACCGTAATTCCTGGTTCCATTACCCGGACGGCCTGGCTCGCATAGCCAACGATTGATCCGCCATGACCAACAATTTGTACGCCGAGCGGGTGATCGACAAAGAAAGGCCCAAGCGCCCGATAGCGTCCATTTCCGCGATCATATTTTTGCGACAACATAGAGCGTCCCAAGTCAGCGAGGCTTCCGTCCGCGGTAAATAGCGCGGTGTAAAACTCTGCCATGTCGGCTGCGGTTGTGAAGACACCGCCGTCTGGGCCGTCATTCTCCAATAAAGGATAAGCGTCGAAATCAGGATTTCCGTCCAGCCCGTAGCCATGAATAACGTCCGCCGGTCCGAAGGGTTGATTATAGACGGTGGCCTGCAAATCGAGAGGGGCGAAAATTATTTCCTGCATGAGCTGGCCCAACGATTTCCCGGTGACATTTTCCGCGATGCGCCCCAATAGCTGGAAATTGGTGTTGGAATAGGAATGGTCTGTGCCGGGCGCAAAGTCTGCCGGGCGGCCGCGGATATGAGCCAGCGTACGGTCCAGTGTATTGCCCTCGACTGTGTTGACGTTCTCGAACCAGGCATCATCGTAATAATCAGGAATGCCGCTGAGATGGCTGATCAATTGGCGCACGGTGGCGATATCAGCATTGGCAATGCCGGCGATGGTCTCGGCGTGCAAATAGGCGGAGGCGGTGGCCTCGAGGTCAATCTGGCCATCCAGAACAAGACGATGGATTACGGCAGCGGTGTAGAGCTTGCCGATACTGGCGGGGCGCATCATCTGGGATGCATCCATCGCCAGGCCGGTTTCGCGATTGGCAATGCCGGTAGTGACGATGGTTTGTTCGCCTTCGATCTCGACGAGCACGATCGCGCCGGCACCGGACTTGTCGACGACTTGCGTGACAATCTCGTTCACGCGGCTGTGCAAGTCAGCCTGTTGTGAGCCTTGAGCGCTAGCAGGCACTGCGCTCGCGGCGATCGGTAAGAGCAGTGCGAGGGCTGCCATGATGTGATGACGCATAAAAATCAGTCCTTGGTTCCAATGCTCCCCAGCGCGGAACACTCTAGCAGTCCTCGCTTGAACAAAATCGGCGAATTCAGTACATGATTTAGCGAATTTCGCCATTTCAGTCCTGAGAGGAGGGCGAAGATGACGCTTGATGAGTTTGACCGGGAAATTCTCAGCATCGTGCAGCAGGATTCCCGCCTGCCCAATCGTGAGATTTCTGCGCGCGTCAATTTGTCGGAAACGGCAGTGAGGCGCCGGTTGGCGCGATTGCGAGCTGAGGGGGTCATTACTGGGGAGGTCACTTTGGTCGATCGTGATCTTCTGGGACAAACACTGATCGTCTCTGTGACGTTCAAGGATGAGTGTCCAAAGGCCTATCAAGGCTTTCGCGAGCAGATGCAAACAGAGCGCTGCGTGTCGCAATGTTACTCGGTTGCGGCTCCGGCGGATTACGTTTTGATTGTGCACGCGCAAAGCCTGAGTGCCTATGAGCGCTGGGCGGAGGCCGCCATTCAGGGCAATCAGGATGTGCTGCGCTATGAAACCACGGTCGCTTTCACGACGGTGAAATTCACAACCCAAATCGCCGTGAGCTAGCCGATTAATCCGCTCCCGTGGCTTCCTCTTGATCCGCATTCCCTGTCAGATACGTGTTGAGGAAATCCAGATAGGCTTCCGACGCGGTGATGCGGTTTTCACGGCGTCGGAAGCCGTGGCCTTCGTCGTCGAAAAGAACATATTCGACCGGCACACCATTGGCGCGGACAGCCGCAACAAGTTCGTCGCTTTCTACCTGCAGGACACGGGGGTCATTGGCCCCTTGAATGACCAACATCGGGCGGATCACGTGTTCGGCGTGAAACAGCGGTGAGATGCGTTCATGACGCTCGGCATCGGTGGCCGGATCGCCCATCTCGTCATACAGCGCCTCGCGGAAGGATTCCCACCAGGGCGGGATGGACTGCAATGTCCGCACCCAGTTTGTGACGCCGAAGATATTGATGCCCAACTCGAAGGCTTCGGGGTGGAAGGTGAGGGCAGCGGCGGTTATGTAGCCGCCATATGATCCCCCGATGACCGCGACCTGATCGTCGGCGACCCAGTCGAGCGACCGCAAATAGTCACCGGCGGCGACGATGTCTTGCAGATCCGCTTCACCATGGTGCCGGTCATCCATGTGATAGAAGGTTTTGCCATAGCCGGATGAACCGCGATTATTGGCGGCGTAGACGGCATAGCCGTGATTGACCAGGTGTTGGATGGTGGCGGAATAGCCGATACGGCTCTGGCCACCGGGACCACCATGAACCCAGACAAGTGCCGGCACCGGATTATCAGCGGAGGCACCGTGTGGACGGTACATGATGCCGGGAATTTCCAGGCCATCGAAGCTTTCAAAGCGAACGACTTGAGCGTCGACCATCTCCGCTTCTGTGATGTCTGGATGTAGAGCGTTGGTGAGCTGGCTGTGGTCCTGTGTGTTGAGATCGACCACGTGCAAATTGGACGGTGATGTGGCGGCATTGATCAGGAAGGCGACCTGGCTTTCATCACGGGAATAACGAACATTGCGGAGATCACCCGCGGGCAGGTCGGGCAGGGCGACGGCGCTGCCGCTTTCCAAATCGGTCAAACTTAGCTCGGTGCGGCCATCGGCATTGATTCCGACGACCTGATAGCGGCCGGACGGCGAATAGCTGACAAAGGAGACATCCCAATCGGCCTCGATTAGGGGCGCACGTTCGCCACTGGCCATGTCCATGGTCCAGGCCTGATTGAATTCTCCGTGTTCGTCGGTGGCATAGACCAGCTGGGCGCTATCCGGTGTGAATGTGTAGACGCCGTAGGCGATATTGCCTTCGTGCTCGGTGACGACTTCTGGTGTTGCACCCGGGGTGGAAAGGTCGAGCAGCAGGATATCGCCATCAGCAGACGTGCGATTGCGCACAAGGGCAAGCCAATTTCCGTCCGGGCTGACCGCGCCGATCTGCAGCGCGTCCGTGTTTTCAAACACCACGCCGCTCTCATAGCTCAGTGTATCGTATTCATAGATATCAAAGGCGGCCTGATCGCGCTCATTTGTGGCGATCCAGGCATCATTGCCCTCGGGAGACCAGCCCATGAAGAAGGCCTTGGTCTCTTCGCCCGGCGTAATGTCGCTGAGGCGTCCGTCCAGTTCCCGGACAAAGATATGGTTGAGCTCATCGCCGCCACCATCGGCAGTGACGAGCGCGCGATCATCGCCGGGAAACCAGCTGACGGCATAGGTGGCATTGGTATTACTGGTGGTCAGCGCTTCACGATCGCCGGTGGCCGGGTCGACGGAATATGCGTTGAACACGCCGGTTTCATCGGAGCTGATCAGGATGCGCCCCTGAGAGGAGAAGCTGTGCCCACCGGAATTTGCCATGTTGAAGCTTGTGGTCTGATGGAAGACCGAAGCGGAATAAGTGGCCCGGGCTTGAGAGATGGTTTCGGACGTCGTGTCAGGGGTCTCACCGGACGGTGCGGGCTGGCAGGCGATCGCCAATCCCAGGGCACTGACGATCGGCAGGGTGGATAGAAAATAGCGCATGATGCTTCCCCTCAAAGTTGCGGGAAGAGTATGTCGGATTGCCGCAGAGGCAAGCATTCTGTTGATTATAAGTTATTGCAACCCGATCTGAGTGCTCGACAAGTGCGTGAGCGCGCGCCAACGTCAATCTACGTAATAAATGGAGAATTTATGCTGTTACCACGTAAAATGTTCGCCGGATCGGTCTTGGGTGTCTGTCTGTTGAGCTCGGCATGTGCCATGGAGCCGGACCTGGACGCCTGCCAATTGGATGAGGCGGCATTGGGCGATGCTATTTCGCGTTCTGAGGCGTGGATTGACGGGTATTTCTCACTCGTAGAAACCATCTCCGGTGGTGCTCATCATGGAACCAGCGTAGCGGTGAGTGCCTGTGGGCAGATTGTCTGGCAGGCCGGGTTTGGCTTTGCCGATATCGAGACGCAGACACCTGTCACGATCGAGAGTCTGTTTCGCGCGGGCAGTGTTGCCAAGACGCTGACATCGCCTCTGCTGGTGCAGGCCGAGGCCCGGGGTGACCTGGACCTGGACGCGGATATCAGGACCTATTTTCCGGCGTTTCCGCAAAAGGAGTATGAATTTTCGACACGTCAATTGGCCGGGCATCTCGCGGGCATTCGACACTATGCTGGCGATGAATTCGCCAGCAATATTGCCTTCGAGACGGTGTCTGATGGTTTGGTGATTTTTCAGGATGACCCGCTCGAATTCGAGCCCGGGACGCAATGGTCCTATTCCAGCTATGGCTGGAATTTGTTGAGTGCTGTTGTCGAGGGGGCGACCGGGCGCGACTATCTCGAGATGATGCAGAGTGATGTTTTCGATCCGGCCGGGATGGATAGCACATTTGCCGAGGGGCGCGCTGACACACCTGACGGGCAGGTGACCTATTACAGTTATGACCAGCAAAACCAGGCGATGGTTGTAGCTCCTGCGGTTAACAATTCGGTTAAATGGGCGAGTGGCGGCTTTATCTCCACACCGACGGATCTGTTGCGGTTTGGTCTGGCGATGGAGGACGGAACGCTGGTGTCTCCGGAGGCCTTCGATGTCCTGCGTGAAACGCTTCACACGAATGATGGTGAAGCAACCAATTATGGTTTGGGGTGGGCCATCGACATGATGCCGCGCCAGCTTGGCGGTACCGCACAGGTTTATTCAGAAGAGGATGTCGCTCGTACGACGGCGATCTTTGAGGGCATGACTAGCTATGGCCATACGGGCGGATCGATGGGCAGTACAACGGTGTTTGTGACCGTGCGAGACGAGGACACAAGCTTCACGGTCGCGGCTATGAGTAATTCAGGAATTGGTCCGGCCTATGCCGTGTTGGTACTGGGTGAGTTTGTGGCGGCATCTCAAGAAGCCCGTGCCGGAGAGTAGCTGACGGCGGTAAGGACTGACAGGTACCATCGTTTTTGACACTCGAAAAAAAAGGCCGCCCCGTTTCCGGTGCGGCCTTCTTTTTAGCGTCTGAGCGAGTGCCCAGGCGGGATGATTACATCATGCCGCCCATGCCGCCCATTCCGCCCATTCCACCCATGTCAGGCATGGCTGGTGCAGCGGATTCGTCTTTTGGCTGGTCAGCCACGGCAGCTTCCGTGGTGATCAGGATGCCGGCAACCGATGCGGCGTCCTGCAGGGCTGTGCGAACAACCTTGGCAGGGTCGATGACGCCGAATTCGACGAGATCACCGTATTCCTCGGTCTGGGCGTTGAAGCCGTATGTGTTGGAGCCGTTTTCCATGATCTTGCCGACCACGATGGAGCCTTCAACACCAGCATTTTCAACGATCTGACGGATCGGAGCTTGCAGAGCGCGGCGAACAATCGCGATGCCCTGTGTCTGATCAGCGTTCTCGCCTTCAATGCCTTCGAGCTTGGCAGTTGCCTTAAGCAGAGCAACGCCACCGCCTGGAACAATGCCTTCTTCAACCGCAGCACGGGTCGCGTTCAGCGCATCATCGACGCGGTCTTTCTTTTCTTTCACTTCGATCTCGGTGGCACCACCAACCTTGATCACAGCCACACCGCCGGCCAGCTTGGCGAGACGTTCTTGCAGCTTTTCACGATCGTAATCGGATGTGGTGTCTTCGATCTGACGACGGATCTGGGAAACGCGGCCTTCGATGTCGTTCTTGTCGCCATTGCCGGAGACGATCGTTGTGTCGTCCTTGGTGATGGTGACGCGCTTGGCAGTGCCGAGCATGTCGATGGTGACAGTTTCCAGCTTGATACCGAGATCTTCGGAGATGACCTGACCACCGGTGAGGATGGCGATATCTTCCAGCATGGACTTGCGACGATCGCCGAAGCCAGGCGCTTTAACAGCCGCAATCTTCAGGCCGCCACGCAGCTTGTTGACGACGAGTGTTGCCAGCGCTTCGCCTTCAACATCTTCGGAGATGATGATGAGCGGACGACCGGACTGAACCACTGTTTCCAGGATTGGCAGCATAGGCTGAAGCGATGTGAGCTTCTTTTCGTGCAGGAGGATGTAAGGCTCTTCGAGCTCTGCAACCATCTTGTCTGCATCGGTGATGAAGTAAGGGGACAGGTAACCGCGGTCAAACTGCATGCCTTCAACAACGTCGAGCTCAGTGTCGAGGGATTTGGCTTCCTCAACGGTGATGACGCCTTCATTGCCGACCTTGTCCATGGCCTTGGCAATCATGTCGCCAAATTCTTTTTCGCCATTGGCAGAGATGGTGCCGACCTGGGCAACTTCGCTGGAGTCTTTGATCGGCTTGGCAGAGGCTTCGATTTCAGCAACGACGACTTTGACAGCCTTGTCGATGCCGCGCTTGAGATCCATTGGGTTCATGCCGGCGGCTACAGACTTCATGCCTTCGCGAACGATGGCCTGACCGAGAACGGTCGCTGTTGTTGTGCCGTCGCCTGCAACATCATTGGTCTTGGAGGCGATTTCGCGCATCATCTGCGCGCCCATGTTTTCGAACTTGTCGGACAGCTCGATCTCTTTGGCGACAGAAACGCCATCCTTTGTGGAGCGTGGTGCGCCAAAGGATTTGTCGATCACGACATTGCGACCTTTCGGGCCGAGCGTCACTTTGACAGCGTTGGCGAGTGTGTTGACGCCCTTGAGCATGCGCTCACGTGCGTCGGAGGAAAAAAGTACGTCTTTAGCCATGTGATTGGCTCCGTTTTAAATGTTGCTTTGAAAGGCGGGCTGCTGATTAAGC
Source organism: Maricaulis sp. (assembly GCA_029251785.1). Taxonomy (GTDB): domain Bacteria; phylum Pseudomonadota; class Alphaproteobacteria; order Caulobacterales; family Maricaulaceae; genus Maricaulis. The sequence goes on from JAQXCQ010000126.1 coordinate 19,096, forward strand.
GCCCATCACACCGAGAATGTCGGACTCTTTCATGATGATCAGCTCGTTACCGTCGAGGGTAACTTCTGTGCCGGACCATTTGCCGAACAGAATGCGATCGCCGGTTTTGACGTCGAGGCTGCGGACAGAGCCGTCATCCTTGATGGCGCCGCCGCCGATGGCCATAACTTCGCCTTCTTGAGGCTTTTCCTTGGCCGTGTCAGGGATGATGATACCACCCTTGGACTTGGACTCTTCTTCTACGCGCTTAACCAGCACGCGATCGTGCAGAGGACGAAAGGTCATCTTTATAGTCTCCGAAAGAGGACAGTTGAAAATCTTCAGCCTTCGATTACCGAGTTTGGCACTCGTTTGTTTCGACTGCTAACAGGGGGCACATAGGACTCTGTTTGCCTTGCGTCAAGAGGCGGGCCGGCAATTTTGTTGATGAATCTTTAACGGGGTCGCGCGGCCATCGTTGCGATAAACACTGCAGATCATCGCGGGTTCATCGATGAGGCGCTATTTCGGGTCTTGATTCACAGCGTCACCATCATCAGTTTAGCGTGATCAGCGCACATAGAGAGGTAGAGTTTATGAGTTTTCGTATGACAGCTGTCATTGCCGCCGCGCTTGTCGCATCGGCCTGTACCACCACAGACCCATATACCGGTGAGACCCGCACGAATCATACTGGACAGGGCGCGCTTCTGGGTGCGGCTGCCGGTGCGGCGCTGGGTTATCTGACCAATACGTCCGATTCCGAGGAGGGCCGGACCAATGCGCTGATCGGGGCGGGTATCGGTGCGCTCGCGGGTGCGGGTATCGGTCGGTACATGGACCAGCAGGAAGCGGCCATGCGCTCTGCACTCAGCGAATCCGGCGTGGGCGTGCGGCGGCAGGGCAATGATTTGCTGCTTTTGATGCCCGGTGACATCACCTTCGACAGCAATTCCTCGGCGATCACGGCGGATTTCTACCGCGTCCTCAATGATGTGTCAGATGTGCTCAATCGCTATCCGGCGACCTATGTGGATGTGACCGGCCATGCCGATTCCACAGGTCCAGACGACTATAATCAATCGCTCTCAGAGCGCCGGGCTTCTTCGGTCGGGGGCTATCTTGTCGCCCAGGGCGTGCTGCGGGAGCGTTTCTATATTGGTGGGATGGGTGAACGTTCGCCCATTGCGTCCAATGATACCGAATATGGGCGGCGAGAGAATCGTCGCGTTGAAATCTTGATCCGGCCGCATACTGGCTAGATGAAAACCGACACTGTTATTTTTGCGAGGCGGAGCACGGATGTGCTTCGCCTCGTTTTGTCCTGGGCCTGGAGGGCGGCGGGCAAAGTCGTGGAAAACTAAAATTTACCTTCATTAACCAAACGACAACCCGGGGCGACGCAGCTTAACCTTTCCGCGGGAAGCCGTGATTCGCGGTGTTAGAAGGTCGGACCATGCCTCGATTGATGGATATCTATGTTGTCATGCTCTACGCGTCGATCGCGTTAGTGGCCGCGGCAGCGTTCGACTATTTCAATCTCATGTCGACCACCTATGCGTGGTTGATGGGCGCAATGGTGTTTTTGGTGGCCGGCCAGGTGTATTCGTCCGTTCTTCGGTCACAGGAACGTGCCGAAACGCGCGATGAAATACACAAGCTGAAAGCCTCCAATCGCGAATTGGCCGATGAGTTCGCCGCGGCGCAGCAACGTCTTGATGCGATTACTGATGATATCCGGACGGAGGCGGTCGAGCGGGATAACGCGCTGGTGCACGAAGTGAAAGTTCTGGAGGATTTGGTGCGGCGAGTCGGTGACGGCCCGTCTGATCAAGGCGCGCTCGGAAGCCAAACCTCCACAACCAAAGTTAATATCGCCACCGTACGAGAAGCGTTGGCGGACAATCGTGTTGATTTGTATCTCCAACCTATCGTCAGCCTCCCGCAGCGCCGCACTTATTTTTACGAAAGCTTTACTCGCTTACGGGATGCGACAGGCCGCATATTGCCGCCCGGCGCGTTTCTTGAGGCGGCCGAACAGGCCGGCCTGATGACGGAAGTAGACAATGTGCTGCTGTTCCGTTGCGTACAGATCGTGCGTCGGCTGACCCAACAAGATCGCCGGGTTGCGATTTTCTGCAATATCTCCATGAACTCGCTGGCGGACGAGGAGTTTTTCCCGTCATTCCTTGATTTTATTCGACAAAACTCGGATTTGGCCGGATCGTTGATCTTTGAGCTTCCACAACGTGCCTTTGACGAACGCAATGCCATAGCAGCGCGCAATATGGCGCGGATGGTCGATTTCGGTTTCCGCTTCTCGATCGACCAGGTCAATGACGTCAATATGGACTTGAACGCATTACAGCGGGCCGGTGTGCGGTTTGTGAAAATTGTCGGTGAGCAATTGATCGGCGCGATTACTGAGTACAAGCCAATCGGCGGCCTCGAAGGGGGTGCGTTGACCGCTGAAGACGTTGCCGGTCATTTCGCACGGTATGGTGTGGATCTGATCGCGGAGAAGGTCGAGTCAGAATCCACGATCGTAGAGATCCTTGAGCTCGACATCGCCTACGGTCAGGGCCACCTGTTTGGTGAGCCGAGACCTGTTCGAGGCGAAATGATCGAAGCAGCTGACGAGCAGCCTCGCAAATCGGCCTGATAGCCTTCCAGCCATTTGAAACGCGCCGCCGATGCCACAAAAAAGCGCGCCCGAGGGCGCGCTGGGTTTTGTGACCTGGGCGGATTGAGTGAGCCCAAGCCGTCCTTAATCGAACAAATTGTCGATAGAGCCTTGATCGAGTGGTATCACCGGCTCTGATCCACCGTCATCGCTGCCAAACATGGCGTCGATATCGTCCTGGCTGGTTTCCGGGCCACCGATCGCCGGACCATTGAGCAATTGCTCGCGTGCCCGCTTTTCTTCAGTCGATTCCTCGACCTTCATGGCTTCTTCCTGAACGCCCATAACTTCGGCGAAGCGGGAGACACGACTTTCGACATGTCGCAGGCTTCCGACCACCTTGGAGACACGTTGTCCCGCGAGGTCTTGAAAACTGCATGCCTCGATAATCGTCATCATTCGTGCTTCGACGTCGGCGCGATACTTGTCGTAATCTGCCTCCTCGCTGCACAACACTTCTTCAGCCTGGGTCATGATGGCCTCGGTGGCACGCTCGGTATCACCGACCATGGCTTCGAGTTCCTGACCCGCACTTGGAATGCGTTCCGAGGTGATATCGTTCGGGCGCAGCGCTGAGATCTCATCACGAGTGCGCGAGATATACTCTGCGATATAGTTGAATTCGTTACAGATCGATTGGTCGAGGGAGCTGAAAAATAGCTTCATCGTATCCGTCAACTGGTGAGCCAGTTTCAAGACTTCCATGATCTGTGCGTCCTGCAGGTCACTCGCTTTTAAATTGGCGAGTGAAGAGCGAACTTGCGCGGCAACATTGGCGGCGGGCATATGGCCCTCCTTCCTTGGCAAACTCTTCAGAAAATGCTCGATGGTTCAGGACTAGAAGTCGCCGAGTACCGCGGACATTTTGGCTTTCAGAGTGCCAGCATTGAATGGTTTGACGATGTAATTATTCACACCGGCGCGCTTGGCGGCGACGACGTTTTCCGTCTTCGATTCGGCGGTCACCATGATGAAGGGCGTTGCCTTCAGGCCGTCATCGCTGCGCACTTTTTGCAGCAGCTCATAGCCCGTCATGGGTTCCATATTCCAGTCAGAAATGACCAGCCCGTATTTGTTCTCTTGCATCTTGGCAAAAGCTTCTTGCCCGTCTGCTGCATCGTCTACATTGTCAAACCCAATCTGCTTTAGCAGGTTGCGAATGATTCTGATCATGGTTTTGTAGTCGTCTACAACCAAAATCGACATCGTCATTTCGACTGCCATACTTAGTCTCCATCCACTCGGCGCGTTTAAATCATGACAGCTTGTTCCGCTGTCTTCAGTTAGCACCCTAGACAATTGCTGATAAAAATCGGTTAAAGCGGTGAGAAAGACGGAGATGAAGATGTCAGAACAAACCGGAATCCCCTTGGAAGAAATGCAAATCGGGCAATCTGCGGAAACTGTTCGAGAGGTGACGGAAGCGACCTTGGACATGTTTGCAGAGGTTTCAGGGGACTATAACCCAGTTCACATGGACGAAGCTTTCGCCAGAAAAACACCGTTTCGGGGGCGAATTGCACACGGTGCATTGGTCGCCTCTTTCATTTCTGGTGTGCTGGGAAATCAATTGCCCGGACCGGGGGCGATCTTCCTTGGTCTCAACATGCGGTTTCATCTGCCTGTCCGGATCGGCGATACGGTGACGACCCGTGTCACGGTGAAATCGATTGATCTGGAAAGCCGCAAGGCGGTCATGGATTGCGTGTGCGAGGTAAATGGCAAAGTAACCATGCAGGCCGATGCCGAAGTGATGGTTCGCAAGCCCCGCAAGAAAAAAGCGGACTGATTCACAATGCAGGTGCTGTCCGGTCACAAGGATGTTCCAAAGTCGGCCCGCGGCGCAGTCATTGCGTTGGGGAATTTCGACGGTGTTCATGCCGGTCACCGGGCAGTTATAGAAACGGCTCGCGCTCTGGCGTCGCGACTGAATGCGCCCCTGGGCGTCGCGTTGTTTGAGCCACATCCGCGGCGATACTTTGCTCCAGATGCGCGACCATTCAGGTTGATGAGCCCTCGGTGTCGCAATGAAACCCTTTCCGAACTCGGTGTGCAGCGCGTTCACGCGTTGTCCTTTGACCGCGCCATGGCCGCAATGACACCGTCGCAATTTGTCCAATCTGTTTTGAATGACGGCCTCGGGGTTGCCGGCGTGGTGACCGGGGAGGATTTTAATTTTGGCGTCGGGCGAACCGGTTCGATCTCTGATCTCCAGACCCTTTGTGCAGGCCACGGCATTGCAACGGATTTTGCCCGGCTACACTCAAATGGCGTCGACAAAGTCTCCTCCACACGGATCCGCAAGGCCATTCATGATGGCGATATGAGCGCTGCGGCCGAGCTTTTGGGGCAGCCATGGAGTGTGGATGGCAGGGTCATTCGCGGCGATCAGCGTGGGCGAACGATCGGTTTTCCGACCGCCAATATAGACCTGACTGACTATGTGCGCCCGGATTACGGTGTCTATGCTGTGATGGTGCGGATCGCGGGTTCGGATGATCGCCTGCCGGCCGTGGCCAATATCGGTAAGCGCCCCACGATTGGGGGTGATACCGAATTGTTGGAAGTGCATGTGTTGGATTTTTCTGGTGATTTATATGATCGGGAATTGCGCATAGAGTTTTATGACCATCTGCGTCGTGAGCAAAAATTCGACGGGCTGGAGGCACTCAAGGCTCAAATCGCGGCAGATGCGGCCGCTGCGAAGCAATGTTTGGCGCAAGTTTGATCCGACAAGAGATGATTTGGTGACTGGCGTGGCTGGACCGGCCTGACGGGCTCTGATACATGCGGGACATGGTCCACACTCCCGTAAACATACGTGTCGCGGGGGCAGTGCATAACACTGTTCAGGCGCGAATAACCGGCACCAGGCGAATTACTGGCCCGGGCCGCGCGGGGTAGACTGTGCGGTTCCGGGACTATTGCCAGATGTTGACCTTTTAGCCTGCCAAACCGCAAGGACCCGATCCGATGACGGACACTCCCGTAGAGACCGCCGAAAACACAGGCAGCGATACCAAAGCTGACCGCGATTACCGCCCAACTCTTTTCCTACCAAAAACCGATTTTCCGATGCGCGCCGGCTTGCCGAAGCGTGAGCCTGAATGGCTTGAGCGTTGGGAGCGACTGGACATGTACAAGGCTCTGCGCAAGCAGAGCGAGGACCGCAAACGCTTCGTGCTGCACGATGGCCCTCCCTATGCCAATGGTCATATCCATATCGGCACCGGCATGAACAAAATCCTGAAAGATTTTGTTGTGCGCTCCCGTCAAATGGCCGGTTTCGATGCGCCCTATCGGCCGGGATGGGATTGCCACGGCCTTCCGATCGAATGGAAAGTTGAGCAAAACTTCCGGGCGAAAGGTCGCAAGAAAGACGATGTTCCAAAACAGGAGTTTCGCGCCGAGTGTCGTCGCTATGCGTCTGAGTGGATCGATGTTCAACGGTCCGAGTTCAAACGACTGGGCGTTTGTGGCGATTGGGACGATCCTTACACCACAATGGCCTTTGGGGCGGAATCCACAATCGTGCGGGAATTCCTGAGCTTTGTTGAGCAGGGTATGGTGTATCGTGGGTCCGCGCCCGTGATGTGGTCGCCGGTTGAACAAACGGCGCTGGCTGAAGCTGAAGTCGAGTATCACGACAAGGTTTCACCGACGATCTATGTTCGCTTCCCGGTTCGTGGCGTGCGCAAGGACGGGACGGCGATTCCGCGTGACTATGTCGGTGCGCACGTGGTGATCTGGACGACGACACCCTGGACGATCCCGGCAAATAAGGCGATCTGCTACTCACCCAATATCAGCTATGGACTTTATAAGGTCACGGCGATCGGTGAGTCTGATTACATGCCTTGGGCCCGGGTCGGCGACAAGTTGATCGTCGCAGACGCTTTGTGGGAAGACACAGCTGCTGCAGCGACGATCGCCGGTTTTGAGCGGGTCGGTGATGCTGATCCGTCTGGTTTGGTTTGCTCGCATCCGCTGAGCGATCAGAACCGCTATTGGAATTACCCCGTGCCAATGTTGTCAGGTGAGCATGTGACGGACGAGACCGGCACCGGCTTCGTCCATACGGCTCCGGGCCATGGTGCTGAAGATTATGTAGCCTGGATGGAAAGTCCCGAATGGCACGATAAGGATCAGCCTGTCCCGCAAACCGTTGGGCGTGACGGAGCGTTTCTGGAGCATATCCCGTTCTTTGCCGGCCAGCATATCATCCGTATCGACGGGAAAAAACAGGGCCAGGACGGGCCGGCCAACAAGGCGGTTATAGATCAGTTGATCCAGGCTGAACGTTTGTTGGCGCGGGGTCGCCTGGAGCATTCCTATCCGCATTCCTGGCGTTCAAAGGCACCGGTCATTTTCCGCAATACCCCTCAATGGTTTGTCGCGATCGATCGCAAAATGAGCGATGGCCGTACCTTGCGCGAGACCGCGCTGGAAGCGATTGGCGATACGGCTTGGACCCCACCTGTGGCCGAAAACCGTATTCGGGCGATGGTCGAGGGCCGGCCGGACTGGCTGGTTTCACGCCAACGCGCCTGGGGTGTGCCACTCACCATGTTTATCGAAGAAGATACCGGGCGTGTGCTCAACGACCCGGAGGTTAATTCACGCATCATCAAGGCGGTCGAAAAGGAAGGTGCTGATGCCTGGTTTGAACGCCCGGCTGAGGACTTTTTGGGAGACGCGCATGATGCGTCTCACTGGACGAAGGTTACAGACATTCTTGATGTGTGGTTTGATTCCGGATCAACGCACGCCTTTGGGCTCGAAGATCGACCGGATCAGGCCTGGCCAGCGGATCTCTATCTGGAAGGGTCTGATCAGCATCGCGGCTGGTTCCAGTCATCCTTGCTGGAAAGCTGCGGGACGCGCGGCCGCGCGCCCTATGATGGCGTGCTGACCCATGGATTCGTAATGGCCGGTGATGGTCGCAAAATGTCCAAATCACTGGGCAATGTGATTTCCCCAATCGAGGTCGCAAAGAAAAACGGCATTGAAATCTTGCGTCTGTGGGCGGCTGCCCAGGACTTTACCGATGATTTGCGGATCTCCGAAGAAATCTTGCAAACCAGTGTCGACGCCTATCGTAAGTTGCGCAATACATTGCGTTATTTGCTCGGTGCCTTGGACGGTTTTGATGAGGCAGAACGATTGCCGGTGGAGCAGATGCCGTCGCTGGAGCGTTGGATGTTGCACCGCTTGCACGAGCTCGATGGGGTCGTGCGTGCTGGTTATGATGCCTATGATTTCAAGCGTGTTTACGCGGCATTGTTCAATTTTTGCGTGGTGGATTTGTCGGCCTTCTATCTGGATGTGCGTAAGGACAGTCTGTATTGTGATCGTCCGGATTCCGTCCGCCGTCGTGCGGTTCGTACGGTTATGGATGAGGTGTTTAATCGCCTGATCCTGTGGCTGGCGCCGATCATGCCATTCACCACCGAGGAATCTTGGCTAACGCGCACCCCGTCGGAAGATGACAGCGTGCACTTCCAGACATTCCCGGATACACCCGCGGCCTGGAAAGATGAGGCGCGGGCGGAAAATTGGAAAACTATTCGTCGTTTGCGGCGTGTGGTGACCGGTGCTTTGGAAACGGAGCGTCGCGAAAAGCGTATCGGTTCAAGCCTGGAAGCTGCACCGGAAGTGTTTGTTACGGACGCGGCTTATCGCGCGGCGCTGATGGCAGAGATGGACAGTTCACTGGAGGCGTTTTTGGCTGACATCTCGATCACTAGCCAGGCGTCGCTGACGGATGGAGATGGCCCTGCAGAAGCATTCCGTCTCGAAGATGTGGGTGATGTCAGTGTGGTTCCCGGAAAGGCTGCTGGCACAAAGTGCGCCCGCTCCTGGAAGTATTCGACTGAAGTGGGGCAGGATTCGCGCTATCCGAGTTTGACACTGAGAGATGCGGATGCCGTCGCCGCCTGGGATAATGCCAATGGCTGATTTGTGGCGGCAAATCGTCCACCGGTTTGCCGCAACGCCCTGGCCCCGCCTTGGTCTTGGCTTGGCTGTCCTGGTTTTCATTCTGGATCAGTTCAGTAAATGGCTTGTGCTCGATCGGCTCAATTTTTCACCAGATGGGTGTCTGGAATACCAGATCGCCAATGGTGAAGAACGCTTCAACTTGCTCAATACGTGCGGTCAGATGGATGTGCTGCCGTTTTTTGATCTCGCCATGGTCTGGAATGACGGTGTGAGCTTTGGTTTGTTCGGCGCAAGTGAGTTGTGGGGTCGAGTCTTGCTGATCCTGTTTTCCTTGTTGATTTCTGGTTATTTAATGGCCGGATTACTGGGTTGGGGCGCGTTTTTTGTTATCCGGCGAATGCAAGCGATTTCCTATGGAATGGTAATTGGTGGGGCGCTGGGTAATGTTGTGGATCGAGCCAGCTATGGTGCGGTCGTGGATTTCCTGCATCTAAAAATAAATCTGTTTGATTACCAGCTGGAATTTGATGCACTGGGGCGACATTTTTTCTTGTTGGATTTCTCGGACATGTTCCCATTTGTCTTCAATATTGCTGATATGGGCGTGGTCTTCGGGGTCACAATCTTGATCATCGACATGCTGCTCAACGATCAAGAATCGACGGCGGATAAAGAATAACGGGGGTGGCAGACTCTTGGGGCTGGAGCTTGGATCGAGTCTCGGGTACAAAAGGCCACCGCTTAACTGGAGCTAAGCTGACATGAGATTGCGTTCTGTATTTTTTGCCGCCATTACGGCGTCCATTGCCCTGACCGGTTGCAGCAGCGTCAGGCAGGGTTTTGGTGACGCGAAGGTCACACCGGACGAGTTCCGGACAGTTACTATCGCGCCGCTTACCGTTCCTCCACAGTATAATTTGCGCCCGCCGCGGCCCGGTGAGCCTCGACCGGAAGAAATTTATCCGGACCAACGCGCTCGAGCGGCCTTGCTGGGCGCGCAAACCAACTTCGGTGGCAGTGATGCTGAGGCGCTGTTGGTTGCGCGTGCTGGCGGCAGCAGCGCGGATCCCTTTATCCGTTCGATCATTGATGGCGAAAGTGCCGAAGTCGTTCGCAAATCTCGCAGCTTTGCTGACCAGGTGATGTTCTGGCGCAATGGCAGCTATCAGCCGCCCGTTGACGCAACACCACTTGACGCTGAGGCTGAAGCCCAGCGACAGGAGAACGCATTTGGTGTGACCGGGGGAGGCGAAGTCGAAATTGAGCGCCGTCGCCGTCTTCTGCCGAAATTGCCGGGTCTCTGATCCAGGGATTATCGCCAATTTGACAAGTTCAGGGCCAGCCGGAAGGTTGGCCCTACTTCGTTCAGCCTTAGAATCAGCGGTAAAAATGATCGATGACTGATATTTCGACCACGCAAAATCGGCCCATTATTCGGCGCCTGCCTGCGCAGACGGTTAACCGTATTGCGGCCGGTGAAGTGGTTGAGCGTCCGGCATCCGTGGTAAAGGAACTGGCAGAGAACGCGCTGGATGCCGGTGCTACCCGCATCGAAATACAAGTCGAAGGTGGTGGGCTGAGCCGGCTGATTATCGAAGATAATGGCAAGGGCATGAGCGCAGAGGAATTGGCCCTGTCCATCGAGCGGCATGCAACATCAAAACTGCCGATCGCTGATAATGGTGATGACGATCTGCTCAATATTTCCACTATGGGGTTTCGGGGTGAAGCACTGCCATCCATCGGCTCGATCGCGCGCCTGACGATTGTCAGCCAGGCCCGCGGTGCTGGTGACGCCTGGACGATCGATGTTGAGGGCGGTGAGCGGAGCGAAATACGTCCGGTGGCCCCGCTGGGGCGCGCGGGCACGCGCATCGAAGTACGCGATCTGTTTTACGCGACGCCTGCTCGATTGAAATTCCTCAAGAGTGAGCGGGCGGAAAACCAGGGCATTAATGACATCGTCAAACGGATGGCGATGTCGCGCCCGGACGTGGCGTTCTTTTTGACACTGGATGGACGCAAGCGGCTCTCCATTGCTGCCGAAACCGTCGGTGGTGCCGAGGCGCGCAAGGCGCGCCTAGCCGCGATTCTGGGGACGGAGTTTGGTGACAATGCGCTCGAGATTGATCAGGTGCGCGAAGACATTCGGGTCTCGGGTTTCGCTAGCCTTCCCACTTACTCACGCGGCAATGCACAGCACCAATTCCTGTTTGTGAATGGGAGGCCCGTCCGGGACAAATTGTTGGGTGGTGCGGTGCGTGGAGCGTATCAGGATTTCCTGGCCCGTGACCGCCATCCTGTTGTCGCCTTGAATATCGATCTGCCGACAGACCAGGTTGACGTGAACGTGCACCCGGCCAAGACCGAGGTTCGGTTTCGCGATGCCGGTCTGGTGCGGGGTTTGATTGTGGGGGCGCTGCGTCATGCCTTGGCCGGAGCTGGCCACCGAGCGTCGACGACCGTGGCCGGATACGCATTGGGCGCGGCACGCCCGCAGGGATATCAGCCGGGACAGCCGCCCGCGCAGCCCTATCAGACAGTGGCGGGAAATGTCGCAGCGTGGGGGCGACCGCCTGAACCCCATCAGCCGCAAGCATTTGAGCCGGGCATGTCAGCCCGCATCGAGCCAGAATTTCAACATCAAGCCGGTATCGCCCCGGTTGAGACCCCGCCCGGACCAGAATGGCCGCTAGGGGTGGCTAGGGCGCAATTGCACGAGACCTATGTGATTGCCCAGACAGGCGATGGGATTGTTATCGTCGACCAGCACGCGGCCCATGAGCGCCTTGTGTATGAGCGCATGAAGGCGATGATCGAGAAGACCGGTGTTGAGCGCCAGAAGCTGCTCGTGCCAGAGATTGTCGATCTGGGCGAGGATGAGGTGCGGCGGATTCTGGAACGCACCGATGAGCTGCAAGAATTGGGTTTGGTCGTAGAGGCCTTTGGTGCCGGAGCCATCGCGGTTCGCGAAAAGCCGGCCCTGCTGGCCAAGTTGGATATCCAGGGCTTAATCCGCGATCTCGCCGATGATTTGGCGGAATATGCCCAGACATTGTCGCTACGTGAAAAGCTCGAAGACGTCGTTGGCACCATGGCCTGCCATGGGTCGGTGCGCGCTGGCCGGCGTCTCAATGGCGAGGAAATGAATGCGCTTCTTCGAGAGATGGAAGAGACGCCGCATTCGGGTCAGTGCAATCACGGGCGTCCGACCTATGTGGAGCTAAAACTGGCAGATATCGAGCGCTTGTTCGGGCGGCGCTAGAAGAAGGGGGAGCTATCCCTCGCTCACGCTACTCGTAGAAACAACACTCTTGCCGCGCCGTACACTTTCTCATCCAACTGCTCCCAAGCCGGCAGCTCCGGTGTTTCTTCGGTTCCGACCTCCAGCATGACAATCGCATCCTCGCTGAGCCATCCGCCCTTGAGCAGCTGGTGGAGCGTGCGTTCGCCCAGTCCCTTGCCGTAGGGCGGGTCAAGCAGAGCGATGTCGAATTGGCCACCGACATTCGGCGGGAGTTTTCCGAGGGCTGTTGCGTCGCGGCGATGCAAACGGGTGTGGCCAAACAGGGAAAGCATGTCGATGTTTTCACGAATGGCACCGCGAGCGGCGGGCTCATTCTCAACAAACAAGCAGAAGGCCGCGCCGCGAGACATGGCTTCCAGACCCAGTGCGCCGGAGCCGGCATAGAGATCGATCACCCGCGCGTCATCCAGGGAAGGCGCCCAGGGCGCGTGGCCGATCTGGTTGAACATGGCTTCGCGGGCCCGGTCCGATGTGGGGCGGGTGTTTCGACCCCTCGGTGCGGTCAGGACCCGGCCGCGATGTTCTCCTCCGACGATACGCATGGCCTAGCGCCGTCCGCCGCGCGGCTTGTTGGAGGCGGGGCGACGCGATGGCGCGCGGCTTTTGCCCGAGGCGGGTTTGCCGTCCGACTTCGTCGCGCCCTTCGGGCGGGCATTGGGATTGGCCCAGGGATTTATGTCGGGCGATGGCTTGTCGGGATTGGCGTGCCCGTCATTGCGGGATTTGTTGCCATAGGGCTTGTCGCCATGGGATTTGGACCCGGGGCGCGCCTTCGCGCCAGGCTTGCCGCCGCGCGCGCGTCCGGTTCCAGCACCGGCATCCTCGAGAAATGTTTTTGGTTTGCCGGGGTGATTGCGAGCGGGTTTGGCGCCGGCCGGTTTTGGATTGGCCTTGCCGCGCCCGGCGAGGTCCTCTTCTTCGTCGGTCCGGGCCCGGCCCGGTTGACCCGGGCCACCAAATTGTTGCGACTTTGGTTTGCTGCGACCGCGATTGCCTGTTGGCTTCTTTGACGGCTCGCTATCGCCATAAACTGTTTCGTCGTCGAGCAAATGCCCGCACTGGTCCTTGAGTATCCGCGCTGGGATCAGCTTGATCTCGCCGGGCGGCATATCGCCGAGCTGGAATGGTCCATAGGCAATACGGATCAGGCGATTGACCTGCAGGCCTACGGTTTCCAGCACACGCCGGATTTCGCGGTTTTTGCCTTCACGAATTCCGATGGTGAGCCAAATATTTGTGCCCTTGTCGTTTTCGACCTCAACATCCATCGGCCCGTAATTGACGCCTTCAACGGAGACACCCTTTTTGAGCTTGTCGATCGTGGCCTGATCAATACGACCCCACGCACGGACGCGATATTTGCGGTTCCAGGAGGTGGCCGGCAGCTCGAGCGCGCGGGCGAGGCCACCATCATTGGTCAGCAAGAGCAGACCTTCTGACGTCAAATCCAGACGCCCGATTGAAATCACTCGACCCATATCCTTGGGCAGGCGATCAAAGACCGTTGTGCGGCCTTCCGGGTCAGCGTGAGTCGTAACCAGGCCTGACGGCTTGTGATAGCGCCACAGCTTGGTGGGTTCGGCGGCCTCGACAGGCTTGCCGTCCACTTCAATCTTTTCCTTGCCGGTGACTTTAAAGGCCGGGGTGTCGAGCTGTTTGCCATTCACCTTTACGCGACCGTCCTCGATCATGCGCTCGACCTCGCGGCGCGAGGCGATACCGGCTCGGGCGAGGAATTTAGCGATACGCTCGCCAGCCGGTGTCTGTGGCTTTGTCTTGTCAGTCACGCTTGACCCTTTCGAATGGTCACTCTAGTCCGCTTTATATGACGGATGCGCCCGATAACACGTTTATGCAAGCTGCGCTGCAACAGGCGCAGGCCGCCGCTGCGATTGGCGAGGCACCGATCGGGGCGGTGATCGTTGATCCAGCGACCGGTGAGATCGTGGCGGCAGCCCATAATAGCCCGATTGGTGACAACGACCCAACTGCGCATGCCGAGATCATGGCCATCCGGATGGCGGCGCAAAAGCTGGGTAATTACCGACTTCCGGGGCTGCACCTCTATGTCACTTTGGAACCCTGCGCGATGTGTGCCGGCGCGATCAGCCATGCGCGCATCGCACGCTTGGTCTATGGCGCGTCGGATGAGAAGGGCGGGGCCATCGATAGCGGAGCGCAATTCTTTACCCAAAAAACCTGCCACTGGCGGCCTGATGTTGTGTCGGGAATCCTCGCCGAGGAAAGCGCTGAGATGTTGCGATCCTTTTTCAGGGAGCGTCGAAAGGCCAAGGCCGCGGAGAAAACCATTGCCCCATGATCCTGACCTCGCTGACCGGATGGAAACGGCCTTGCGGGAACGCGGAGCCGACCCGGAGCCGCGCAAAATGTTCGGAGGAGTGGCCTTCATGATTGGAGGCAATATGAGCTATGGCACCTCCAATGAGGAGATGCATGTGCGCGTAGGGCCGGAAGCCTATGAGGCGGCGTTGACCCGTGATGGTGCCCGAATCATGGACCTGACCGGTCGCGTGATGAAGGGGTGTGTGACCGTGGACGGTCCCTCTGACCTGTCGGCCGAAGAAATCGGCAGTTGGGCGGATTTGACATTGGCCTTTGTGCGCACCTTGCCCGCCAAGTGAGTTCGAGCAAGCTGCGAACATGGCATCTCTAATAGCTCCGACTGTCACAAAAGCTTCGCTTGAATTAGTGCCCCGTCTGACCGATTTGAGCGACGTCAGTTTGGGAACATTTATGTTCGTCGTACGTCTTGCTCTATTCGCTGCCCTGGTTTCGACCTTCGCAACACCTTTTGCGACGGCCCGCGATCTGGACTCTGCGCATTTGACCGTGTGCCTCGACGCTCCACTCCTGCTGCGTAATGCGACAATCATCGACGCGACTGGCGAGTGGGACCATCAAGATATCTACGTCAAGAATGGCAAGATCTCCGCGATCGGTACCGAGCTAAACGTTGAGACGACTGCTACCTTGCAGATTATCGATGTCGCTGGCGGTTTTGTGCGCCCACGTGCCGAGCAAACTTTACGCATTATCGTTCACACTGCGGATCGGGCAGCTAATGCCCGAGGCGTATCGCTGATTCCTGGGACGGCTGCGAATATGCAGGTGTCGATCACGCGCAATGGCGTTGCAGCAAGCACCGCGCTCGTGCTGGATATCGTTGATGGCCGGGTCGTTTCACAGCTTCAAAACTGCGTCGCCACCTAAGCGAGACTGTCTGAATTTTGTCCTGACGGAAAATCGCCCTATGCCGGTTGTGGCTCTAACCGGATGTGCTCATGACCCGTTTTGAATTCATCATCGTTCTCATGTCGATCATTGTCGGTCTCGGCATCACCGAATTGCTGACCAATGCAGCGCGGCAAATTCAAAATCGCAAAACCGTCAAACCCTATTGGATGCAATCGGGCATGGTGGCTTTCATTTTCATCGCGCTGCTACAGCAATGGTGGGAAAGTTGGGATTTGCAGGGAGTCGAGGGCTGGGACTTTCTGACCATGATGCTGATGTTGGCCGGTCCGATCGGCCTGTTCATCACAGCGCACTTGATCTTTCCCAGCGAAATGAAAAATGTGGACCTGCGTGAGCACTATGCTCGCAATTCTCGTGCGATCTGGGTGGTGGCGGTGTTTGCTGTGATTACCGCCACACTATTCCGCCCCATCAGCTTTGGACACGAACTGATCGATCCGGACAATGCGTCCTCGGTTGTGATGCTGGGAGCTTTTATCCTGTTGGCCCTGATCCGCAATCGACGTTTCCACGAGATTGTATTTCCTGTGGTCTTTAGCGCTTTGGTGCTGGATATTTTCGTCTTCCACGCGGTGCTCTAGACGAGCCGCGCATCCAGCCCGTCCCGCGCGCTCGGCCATTCTTCCTTCAATATCGAGAACCAGACAGTATCTCGCCATTCGCCGCTCCAGGTTAGGATGTGACGGCGGAATGTGCCTTCTTCGGTCGCGCCCATTTTGCGCATGGCGGCCTGGGAGCGTTTATTGACGGCGGCGGTTTTCAGTTCGACACGTTCGGCGCCGTTGTCGAAGGCATTGCCGATCAGGAGACGTTTGCAGGCTGGGTTGATCTTCGAGCCGCGGACGGAAGCCTTATACCAGGTCCAGCCGATTTCCAGGCGCTTGTGGTCGGCCGATATGACCAGATAGGCAGAGTGACCGACGTATTGATCGGACGCCTTCGAGAACACCGCGTGGGAGATCTGTTTGCCGGCGTTGGTGGCGTTCAGCATCGCATCAAACCAGGTGTCGAAATGCTCGCCATTGCCCTGCATTGTCGTCTGCGGCCACATCGACATGTCATTGGCCAGCGGGCGCAGAGGCTCGCGATGTAGCTCGGTCAGGGGCTCGAGACGAACGATGTGATTTTCGAGGATTTGCGGCGTGATCTGCATACTCAACTCCCGGTCAATAACAGCGCTCCGCGATTCACGTAGATCAGGCCGATGCCCGTCACGATCCATTTCGTCCAGTTACGGAATTGGATATCGGTCATTTTTTCGAGCAGGCGGGCACCCAGCGTTGTGCCGCCGATGGCCAGTGGAGCGGCAATGAGCAGAAATTCCGGGTTCGGCAGGGCTCCAGCAGCCAGCGCGGGGGCTATGTAATAGGCGATCTTCACACCGTGGGAGATGACTTGAGTGGCGGCCTTGGTGGCGACGATGCTGCGCCGGTCGCGTTCGGTCTGGGCGAAGAAGACATCGAGCAGGGGGCCAGAAACGCCGGCGACGGTGTTAAGACCGGTGATCAGCACGCCGGACGCGATGGCGTGGGCGGGCTTTGTGGCGTCGAGATGGATCCACCGGCGCGGCACCCAGATGACGCCCGGAACCAGTCCGAGGAGGATAAAGAGCCAGGCCTTGTCGAGTTGGAAGGCGGTGAAGAAGAGCAGGCCTGCCGCTGCCGCCGACCCCAGCAAGAATATACCGAGCAACTTCCAGTCGATCCACTTGCGCAGCAGGATCGCGCGCCAGCCATTCGACACGGACTGTACCGCGCCATGTACAACCATCGCCGCAGAGACCGGCAGGAGCAGCGCCAGCACGCCCATCAGAATAAGACCGCCCGCCATGCCGAATACACCCGAGATAAAGGCGGTCGCAAAGACGCTGACGAGTATGGCGAGTATGGCGGTCATGGATGAGGTTTAGGCGGTGTCGGGGGCGGCGGACAAGTGGCGTGCGAGCGAGAAAATACTTGCAGAACACAAGGTGAACGGGTATTGCGATAATATGCTCGAATTTGGACCAATTATTGGACGTGCGGTGCGGTTGATTCGAAGGATGGGTACATGGGCACGACTGTGCCGGAGCAAATCTGTGCTCCAAAGTTGGGAGCAAATGACGCGAACGGCTGGTTTGGGGGCAATTGGATTGTCTTTGTTGGCGACCGGGGAGCAGGTGAACCCTATCAGTCTGGCACTCGGTGCTGTGTTTCTCACCCTAAGTACCTATTTCGCGTATACATTGGGAGTGATTGTCGAGAAGAAATGAGGTCGTTATGGACGTAACAATTTGGCCGCTCGTCGTTTTTGCCGGATTTTCCACATTCGTGGTCATTATGGTCGCGGTTGAGCGACACCGGCAACGCAAATCGGATGTAGCTGATCTGGAAGGCGACCCGGACTGACGGGGTTCGATTGCGGATAATTGCGGCCTAAGCCCCTGCCTTCTTCGCGAAGCCCCAGGCTGCTTGTGACAGCGGCTCTACCACTGCGCCCATTTCGATGCCTTTCGTGTTCGACGCATTGCCTTGCAGGGCGCGCGAATAGACGCCTTGAACGATGGAGGCGAGGCGGAAGGTGTTGAAGGCGAGGTAGAAATCCAGCGCCGGAATGCCGTCGCGATTGGTGCGTTGGCAATAGGCGGCTGTGTATTCCTCGATTGAGGGAATCCCCATTGAGGCGATGTCGACACCGAGAAAGCCGCCACGCACTTCCGGCGGCATGACCCAGCCCATGAGCTGGTAGGTGAAGTCGGCGAGCGGGTCGCCGAGGGTGGAGAGTTCCCAGTCGAGCACGGCGATGACGCGCGGCTCTGTGGGGTGAAAGATCATATTGTCGAGGCGGTAATCGCCGTGCACGACGCTGGTGCGCTCCTGCTCGGGTGCGGCGTCGGGCAACCAGTCGATGAGCTTGTCCATTGAGCTGACGGTGGTGGTTTCGGCGGCGCGGTATTGCTTGGTCCAGCGGCCGATCTGGCGCTGGAAATAATTGCCCGGCTTGCCGTAATCTCCAAGGCCGGCGGCCTCGATGTCGATGCTGTGGAGATGCGCGAGCGTCGCATTGGAGGCGTCGAAGATCTGGCCGCGCTCCTCCGGTTCCATGCCCGGAAGTAGCCCGTCCCAGAAGATACGTCCCTCGACGAATTCCATGACGTAGAATTCGGTGCCAATGATGTCGCGATCCATGCACAAGCCATACATGATGGGCGAGGGGAAACCCGCCCCGCCCAGCGACTTCATCACCTTGTATTCGCGATCAACGGCGTGGGCCGAGGGCAGGAGTTTACCCGGTGGCTTTCGCCGCAGTACGTAGGAACGGTCTGGCGTATCCAGCTTGTAGGTCGGGTTGGACTGGCCGCCCTTGAACTGGCTGACGGTCATCGGACCATCAAACCCGGCTACAGTTTCGTTCATCCAGGCCGCAAGGGCCGCCTCATCAAAACTCAGGGATGATGCGACATCCTTGGTCCCGGAAAAACTGTCGTCCAGATCGCTCATTCGCTCTTGTGCACCGTCCCGCCTTGCATCACGAAATCAACGTCCATCAATTCGGCTACATCTTCAAGCGGGTTACCATCCAAAGCGATGATATCAGCGTATTTTCCCGCTTCGATCGTGCCGATGTCATCGGCCATTTCAAGGTGGGCGGAAGCGTTGATTGTCGCTGTGACGAGGGTTTCCATCGGTGTCAGCCCGGCCTCGACAAGGAGCTGGAATTCGCGAGCGTTCTGGCCGTGACGAGAGACACCGCTATCCGTGCCAAAGGCGATCATCACACCGCCATCATGCGCGCGGCGGATCATTTGCAGCATCTCCGCGCCGACTGTTATGGCCTTTTCCCGAATGGCAGGTGTCATCCAGTCAGAGGTTCGGGCGATTTCGGCAACGGTTGCACCGGCAAGGACCGTTGGGACGAGATAGACATCATTGCGGCGGAATAGGCGAATGGAGTCATTATCCAGATAGGTGCCATGCTCGATGGAGGCGCCACCGGCCTCGATGAAGGAATTGATCCCGGTCACGCCATGGGCGTGAGCGGTGACCTGACGGCCCATCATTCGGGCGGCCTCGACAATGGAGACCAGCTCATCGTCGAAAAATTGTTGCTCGGTCCCGGCGGCTGTGTTGGAGAGGACACCGCCAGTAGCCGTGATCTTGATGACATCCACGCCCGAGCGCACCAGCTCGCGCACGGCGCGGCGGCAATCATCGGGGCCGTTACAGGCCGCGCGGCTGGACAGGAGGTCCATCACGTCATTGGAATAGCCATTGATGTCGCCATGGCCGCCGGTGGGCGTAACGGCCGGGCCGGAGACGCGCATACGCGGGCCGACAACATCGCCATCCCGGATTGCATCGCGCAGGCCGACAGAGGCTTCCAAATCGCCACCAACATCCTGTACGGTCGTGAAGCCAGACATCAAAGTGGTGCGCGCGTGGCGGGCGGAGTCATAGGCGACATCCGCGGAACTCATGGTGACTGTGTTGAGCCGGCCCTGCGGGCTCAGCTCACCGCCCAGATGTACATGGCTGTCGATCAGGCCCGGCATGACGAAATCGTCGGACAGATCGATGATTGTTGCGCCGTCTGGTGTGACGAAGCCGTCCTGGATGCTCTCAATGCGATCGCCGCGGATCAGGATGGACTGGTCGCTTACCGGCTCATTGCCCGGCACAGCCAGAAGCTGACCGGCATGGATGACCGTCAGTGGCCCTTCGTCCTGCGCCAGCGCGACGGACGACGTCAATGCGACGGCCGTCGCCATAAGGATTGATCGAAACATGTTTGCTTTCCCCGCAAGATTGTTTGCGGCGAGTGTGCGGGTTGTGCGCGGGGAGTCAAATGCTTGGGGGAATAGGGTGGGTGAAAACTGGTCGCGCACCGCGCAAAATCCACCATGAATGTCTTGCCGGAACTTCGCCTCATCAGATTAATCGCGTCAAGGGCGCGCAGCGCCGCTTCGCGGTTTCACCCTTGACGCGATTAATCTGATGAGGCCCGCTGGCTGACAAGACAAGTATGGATGGCCCTGTGTGGGCGCACTTGTTTTTGACGGCGCTAGTGCGCCTTGAGCGCGCGCCAGGCGATATCCCGGCGGCAAAACCCGTCTGCCCATTCGATGTCGTCCACGGCCGCATAAACCCGATCCGCGGCATAGTGCAGGCTTTCGCCAATCGCGGTCACATTGAGCACGCGGCCACCGGCGGCAGTCACATCGCCGGCTTCATTGCGGGCAGTTCCCGCTTCAAATACCTGCACGCCGGTCATCTCATTCACCGCGTCGATGCCCGTGATGACAGAACCCTTTGCATAGCTACCGGGATAGCCTTCGGCGGCCATCACGACCGTGATCGCCGGATCGTGTGTCCAGTCCACATCCGGCTGGGCGGCGAGGGTGCCCCGGGCGGCGGCGTCTAGCAGGGGGAGGATGTCGCTCTTGGCGCGCATCATCAGGACCTGGCATTCGGGATCACCAAAGCGGATGTTGAATTCGACGACTTTGGGGCCCTCATCAGTGACCATGATCCCGGCGAAGAGCACGCCCTGGAAGGGTGCTCCGTCGGCGGCGAGGCCGGTGGTGACGGGCTTGATGATGGTTTCCATCACCGTCTCGATCAGTTCGGGTGTGGCGATGGGGGCGGGGGAATAGGCGCCCATGCCGCCGGTATTGAGGCCGGTATCGCCTTCGCCAACGCGCTTGTGGTCCTGGGCGGCGCCGAAGAATTTTACGTCTGTCCCGTCACACAGGGCGAAGACGGAGACTTCCTCGCCATGCATGAATTCCTCGATCACCAGGGTGGAGGAGGCATCACCGAATTTGCCGGACAGGAAGGCGTCGATCTCCGCCTCGGCTTCTTCGCGGGTTTGCGGGATGACGACGCCCTTGCCGGCGGCGAGACCGTCGGTCTTGAGGACGTAGGGTGGCTTGAAACCGTCGAGGAAGGCTTTGGCCTTAGTCGCGTCGTCAAATACGCCATAGCGGGCAGTAGGCACGTTGTGGCGGGCGTAGAAGTCCTTGGCGAAGGCTTTGGAGGTTTCCAGCATGGCGGCGGCTTTGGACGGGCCGAAGGTGGCGATGCCGTTTTCGCGCAACATATCGGCGAGGCCGTCACAGAGCGGGTTTTCCGGGCCGACGACAACAAGATCGACTGCCTGATCGGTGGCCAGCGTTACCAGTCCATCAAGATCGGAGACGGGCACATCAAAGCAAATGGCATTGTCTGCCATGCCTGGGCTGCCGGGGGCGGCCATCAGGGATGAGACGAGCGGGCTTTGTGCGATCTTCCAGACTAGGGCGTGTTCACGACCGCCAGAACCGATAACCAGAACCTTCATGTCAGAACCTTCTCAAGCGCTTCGCAGGACCATTTTCGGCCTGACTAACCTAAACCTTTCCACGCTGCGAGTCCCGTGCTGCGTTGCGCGGTGGATCGATGCAGCCTAGGTAAGGGTTGATGAGCGATACCAGCAGCAATACACCCGAATATACCGTCACCGAACTGGCCACCGGCGTGAAGCGCACGGTCGAGGATGCGTTTGGACATGTGCGGGTGCGCGGGGAGCTGGGGCGGGTTGTCGTGGCCAAGTCCGGGCATGTGTATTTCGACATCAAGGATGAGAAATCTGTCATTAATTCCATAGCCTGGAAGGGCACGGCCTCGCGTTTCCGCTTCAAGCCGGAAGAAGGTCTGGAAGTGGTGATTGAGGGCCGGATGTCGACCTATCCGGGGCGCTCGCAATACCAGCTGATCGTGGAAACCATGGAGCCTGCCGGCGCTGGCGCACTGATGGCTCTGCTCGATGAGCGCAAGAAAAAATTGGCGGGCGAGGGTCTGTTTGATCCCGACCGCAAGAAGAAGCTACCCTTCCTGCCGCGCACAATCGCCGTCGTGACCTCGCCGACCGGCGCGGTGATTCGTGATATTTTGCACCGCCTGCGAGATCGCTTTCCGCGACATGTCCTGTTGTGGCCGGTGCTGGTGCAGGGCGAGAAAGCTGCAGCGCAGATTGCCGAGGCGATCGAAGGTTTCAACGCCTTGCCCGCTGATGGTGCGGTGCCGCGGCCGGATTTGATTATCGTGGCGCGTGGCGGCGGCTCGATCGAGGATTTGTGGGCCTTCAATGAAGAGATCGTGGTGCGGGCTACAGCCGCGTCCGACATCCCGCTGATCTCGGCCGTGGGCCATGAGACTGATACGACGCTGATCGACTTTGCCTCCGACCGTCGCTCGCCGACACCGACCGGTGCGGCCGAGATGGCCGTACCTGTGCGGGCCGAGTTGAAGGCAGATATCGAGACGCTGGGCGGGCGACTGGTCGCGGCCCTGTCGCGCCTGATTGAACGCCGCCGGACTGAATTGCGTGCCGCTGCTAGCGCCCTGCCGCGCCCGGCCTCGCTGATGGAATTGAAGCGCCAGCGCTTTGATCTGGTGGCTGAAAAGCTTGATGCGGCGCTGCTGGGCAATGTGGCGGTGAAGCGCTCTAGTTTGCTTGTACTGGGCGCTGGCTTGAAGCCGGTGGCGCTGGGGCGGGATATTTCGGCCAAGCGTGAGCGGCTGGTCGATCGCATGCGTCGGCTCGATATGGCCTCGACACGTGCAATGGCTGACCGCAAGTCGCGGCTGGAGCAATGGGGTGCCCGGCTCAACTCGCTTAGTCATGAGGCGGCCTTGAAGCGCGGCTTTGCGCTGGTGCGTGATGATGCCGGCAAGCTGGTGCGTCAGGGCGCGGCGTTGGCTTCGGGTGCGTCTGTCGAGCTGGAATTTGCCGATACACGTCGTGGTGCGGTGATTGACGGAACGGCAGGTGCGGTGCCGCGCAAACCGGTAAAGGCAAAGCCGAAAGCGAAGAAGGCAAAAGCGCCTGCAGCCGGGCAGGGTACACTGTTCTAGCCATTTATTAAAACGTCATCCCAGCGAAAGCTGGGACCCAGATTCCACGCACGACCGCTTTTCGATCTGGGTACCAGCTTTCGCTGACATGACGTGAAAATTGATCGGCCAGTGCCATTCCCTCGCCGAAATTCCCCTGCTAGACTCAGCCCATGAAATCTCCAGAAAATCCCTTCGATGCCGAGTTTAGTGGTGAGGCCATTCTTGAGTATGGCGATGCCGATTTTATCATTCTCAAGCCGGGTGCCTATGTGAAGTGCGCGGTGACCGGTGATGAATTGCCGATCGCCACGCTGCGCTATTGGAATGCCGACGAGCAGGAAGCCTATCGTGATGCCGGTGCAGCCGGACAGCGTTGGAAGGAATTGCACGCGGAGCCCGGCGAGTGATTGCGCTGCTGGCAGCTCTTCTGGTGCAGACGGCGGAGGCGGATCCGATCGGGGATTTGATTGCGTCGCAAGCGCCTGCGGCGGAGGCGATGAGTGATGATGTTACATCACGAATTCCGTCTACCGCGTCGTATTTTTGTCGAGGCGAATTTGTCCAAGGTGGAGTCGTCCTCTGCAATCACCCATTGGAGGAGATTACTTTCTCGCTTGGCGGCAGCGAAGGCAGCGCTCAGGCAGGCGATTGGGTCATTCTGGGCATTCATCGAGACGCTTCTGAGGAATTGGAATTTGGCGTGGGCTCCACACGGCTAATGCAGCCGATCACCCAGCGCGAATACAACATCCAGACTGTTACAGGCGTGCCGCAACGCACCGTAACCCCAGACGAATCCACACTTCCTCGTCGTCAGCGCGAATACGCGCAGAAGCAGGCGGCGTTCAATTCGACCTGGGATGGGCAGGGCTTCTTGGACGGCTTTATTGCGCCGGCCGAGGGGATCACGACCGGCGTCTATGGTTCGCAACGCGTCTATAATGGTACGCCGGGCAATCCGCACTGGGGGCTGGACTGGGCCAATGATGTCGGCACGCCGATCGTCGCGCCCGCGGGTGGTCTGGTGACGCTGGCCGAGGCGGATATGTTCTATGAGGGTGGTCTGATTTTTATCGACCATGGCCAGGGTCTGGTCAGTGCCTTCCTGCATATGAGCGCCGTGCATGTTTCTGAAGGCGACATTGTTACGCAAGGCCAACTGATCGGCGAGATCGGTGCCGGTGGCCGAGCCACGGGCGCGCATCTGGACTGGCGCGTGAAGCTGCGCAACGGATTTTATGTGGATCCGGCTTTGTTGATGGAGCTGGATGTGAGCGGGTTGCGGGACGCGGAATAAGTTAGGCAAGTACGACTCTTCTTCTCCCCTTGAGGGAGAAGGTGCCCGGAGGGCGGATGAGGGGGCTGTAGCCTCACATCGCGCCCGCGGAGACTAACCCCTCATCGACCGCGCCTGCGGCGCGCCCACTTCTCCCTCAAGGGGAGAAGAAGAGTGTTTCTCTAGCCCTTGCGATAGACCGCCTTATCCCAACGCCTGTGCACCCAGAACCACTGCTCCGGCGCATCTCGAATAACACTCTCGGCCCATTGATTGATACGCGTCACTGTCTCCACCACAGCGGTGGACTTGTTGTTATTCGCCGACAATTCAATCGGATCATGGATGGTGACGCGGAAGCGGACGCCGTCGAGGCGGCGAACGGAGATCGGCATCAGCGGATAGCCATGGCGCATGGCGAGGCGGGTCGGGCCCGGCGCGGTCATTGACGGGTGGCCGAAGAACGGAGCCTCGACGCCATCATTCATTTTCTGATCGTTCATCAGGGCGACGGATTCGCCTTTTTTCAGCGCTCCGATCAGGGCCTTGGCGCCGTCTCCGCCCTTGGCGGCCATGAGTTTGACGCCGTAATCAGCGCGGGTCTTCATGATGCGATTGTCGATCAGCGGGTTATTGGCCGGGCGATAGGTGATGTGGCAATTGAGGCCGGTCTGCATGATGGCGGCGGCGGCGAGTTCCCAATTGGACTGGTGCATCGAGATGATGACCACTGCGCGGCCCTCATCGCGGGCGCGCTCGAGATGCTCGCGGCCGACAAATTCGACGCGTTCATTGAAGAAATCCGGATCGGCAAAGCGATGCATATTCGGCATCTCGCCAACCAGACGGCCAAACCCGTCCCACATCTGACCCAGCAAGCGGTCCAGCTCCGGCTCGGCAGCGTCGGGGAAACAGCGTTGCATATTGATGCGCGAGACTTTGTGGGTCGACGTCATCGGGCCGATCTTGCGCAGCAGGGCAGCGGCATTATCGGAGGCGCGGTCTATGCCCATCGCGCGGAAGGCGCCGGAATAGCCATCCCAGGCGAGGGCTTCAAAATGGCGACCAATCTTGGTGGCCAGGGAGGCATTGCGCTGCGCTTCGATCATGATGTGGATTTACCCGCCCGCAGCGGCGGCGTCGACCGCCGTGTCCACCAAAGATTCAAGCAGGGCGTCCAGGGCAGCGGGATTAGCGAATTGGGCCTGGATTGGCCAGATCTCGATCTCTCCCTGCATCTCGACAGGCAAGCGCACCCAATCCTTCTCGGTGGTGATCAGGCGGGCCTTGTGAGTTCGGGCGAGGTCGTGCAGGGCGGCAAGCTCAAGGGTGGTATAGGGATGATGGTCGGGGAAGGCCCGGGTTCCAACCAGATTGGCACCTGCGGCGGTAAGACTGTCGAAGACCTTGGCGGGGCGGCCGATGCCGGCGAAAGCGACAAGCGGCTCTTTGGGTGGGGTCTGTGTGGGTGCCAGCCAGGCGTGGAGGATCGGGATTTCCAGATCAGCGAGGCAGAGACCTTCGTAATCGGGCGTGGTTTGGTCGTCTGGCATGATGACGATGACCGCATCGGCGCGGGCGAGACCATGCGCGACCTGCTCTCGTAGCGGCCCGGCGGGAAAGACACGGTTTGCGCCCCAGCCGGCGACACCGTCGATGACGCAAATGGACAGGTGCTTCTTCAGGGTCGGATTCTGGTGGCCATCATCCATGACGAGCATTTGCGCGCCGGATTTTGCGGCCTGCTTCGCGCCGGCCGGGCGATCACGCGATACCCAAACGGGCGCAGTGCGAGCGAGCAGTAAGGGTTCATCGCCGACCTGTGTCGCGTTGTGGAAATTTGGATCGACGCGGAGCGGGCCCTTTTCCTTGCCACCATAACCGCGCGATAGGGTGTGGGCGGTCACACTCATGTCGGAGAGCCGTTTGAGAATGGTTTGGGTGATCGGGGTCTTGCCGGTTCCGCCCAGCGTTATATTACCGACGCAAATGACGGGAATGCCAGGATCAACCGGCTCGGTCTTCGCGATGCGACGTGCGCCAGCCCAGCCATAAATCGCGGCGAGGGGCGAAAGGGCGAAGCGCGCCGCCCGGTGGAGTGGGCTATTGGCGTCGGCCTGCCAGAAGCCCGGCTCTTTCATGGTGTGATCTCCGCCAAATCTGACGCGGTATTATCGTTGGGGTCCGGCAGGAGAGCGATGACGGCATCAATTGTCGTTTGTAAGGCTCCGCCGGATGATTGGGCGATGGCGCGGGCGGCGTCATCCGGTGTCGGACCTCGATGATCCCAGACTGTTTCAACTGCGGCGGCCAGCTCGGTGGCATCCTTGACGATGATCGCAGCGTCATTGGCGCGAAAGCTGTCATACAGATCCTGGAAACTGGGAAAATAGGGACCGGTGATGACGGTGGAGCCGGCCTGGCTGGCTTCAATGGGATTGTGGCCGCCGATGCCCGGTTTGAGACTGCCGGCGATCAGGGCCGCTGGAGCCACTGTGAACCAGAGCGGCATTTCGCCCAATGTGTCGGCGAGCCAGACGCGATCATTTGTGTGCGGGATTTCGTTTTTCGAGCGCTGGGCGCAGCCATATCCGTGAGCGCGGACCATGCGCGCGATCGCTTTGCCGCGTTCGGGGTGTCGCGGCGCGAGGATGAGAAGGCAATCAGGATGGGCTTCCAGCAAGATGTCGTGCGCCTTGAGGACAGTCTCTTCTTCGCCTTCATGGGTGGAGGCGGCGAGCCAGACCAGACGGCCGCTGACATTGACGTGGGCGGTCATAAGAGCGTGTGTGTCGGGGGGCTGGGCGCCCGCTTCCAGTTTGAGATTGCCGGCCAGAGCGATCGGTTGGTCGAGTAGTTTTGTCAGACCGTCATGGGTGCGCTGGTCGGCGGCGCCGATCCAGTTAAAGGCCCCAAATAGGTGGTTGGCGGTGGCACGGCGGGTGCGCCAACTGCGCAGGGATTTGTCATTCATGCGCGCATTGACGAGCGCCATCGGGATGCCGCGCTCTGAGGTCTCGAGCAGCAGGTTTGGCCAAATTTCAGACTCGGCAAAAATGGCGAGGTCGGGCTTCCAGTGATCGAGGAAACCGCGGGCCGCTCCCGGAGTATCTATGGGCACATATTGGTGGCGTGCATTGGAGGCGAGACGGTTGGCCATCAATTCCGCCGAGGTGGTTGTGCCGGTGGTGACGAGGAAATTCCAGTCGGCGTGCAGGCCGCCAAGATGCTCGACGAGCGTGGCCAAGACCAGGCTTTCGCCAACGCTGGCACCGTGCAGCCAGATTAAAGTGCCCTCGGGGCGCAATTCGGTGGGTTTGCCCAGGCGTTCGTGTTTGCGAGCGGGATCTTCCTTGCCGCCCTTGGCGCGCCGATTAAGCAGATAGGGAAATAACGGCGCGGCCAGTCCGGTCAGAAGGCGATACACGGAGAGGACTGGCGGCAATGTCACTTTCCGACTTCCTTCGGATCCACGCGCAATTCTTCAGCCGGCTCAATGATTTCTCCGCCGACGGCTTCGTCGGCCTGGCGGCACAATTCGTTCATGCGCGTTTCAACCAGCAGACGGGCAGCCTCTAAATCTTCTGAGGAAAGGTTTTTGCCGATATGGATCGGTTCACCCCAGATTATAATACCCTTGGTAAAAAATTGAGGCAGGCAATGCTTGTCCCAGGCTTTGTGCAACACCCATTTTCGGCGGGTCGACCAATTGAACGGCAGAATAGGCACGCCAGTTTCACTGGCCATCCTTATCGCGCCATAGCTGACGCGCATGCGCGGCCCGCGTGGGCCATCAGGTGTAACAACGCCACAACCGCCGGCGGAGAGGTGTGCACACATGGCGCGATATCCTGCCTCACCCCCTTTGTTTTTTTCCGGTTTTTTACGATTGCGAGAGGACCCGCGCACGACGCTGGCGCCATAATACCGAACTAATTTCTCGCCCATATTTCCTTCGGCACTTCGTGAGGCGAGCGCGGTCATGCGATCCATGTCCTTTTTCCACCCCTCCAGCGCCATCAAAATCCGGCCATGCCAAACGATGCCGAGTATTGGCAAGCCTTCGTCCCAAACACGATTGATGTGTTCCGCGCCACGGACCTCCCACCGGATCGAACGTCGCACCAGCTCGATATAGGCAAAGGCCAGGAAGGCGACGATCTCCTGGAACCAGTTCTTGGTCAGCAATTGTTTCAACATAACCTGTTCTAGCTCGCTCTGCCTGAACAAAACGTCAAGCGTTGCGCGCGGTTGCCTCTGTGCCTTGGACATCCTAAATCGTCTTCAAGCAGGAAAGATATTTCATGGCGTACGATCTAAGTGACCCGAAAGACTATAAACGCGCCTGGAGCGCTTATTTGTGGAAGGATCATGGCGTGCTTCGCCTGCGCTTTCACAATATGCACGAGGTGGGTGGCGGCATGTGGCGCGCCAATCAACCCTCGCCGGATCGTCTTGCTGTGCTTAAGGATCAGGGCTTCAAAACGATCCTGAATATTCGCGGTACCCAGCCCGGTGTTTGCTATTACGATCTTGAGCATGAGGCTTGCGATCGTCTTGGCATGGCCATCCATGATCTCCCGTTTGGTTCACGAGAGGCGCCGTATGTGGATCGCATTGAGCGTCTGGTGAAAATCTTTGAGACAATGGAATTTCCGGCAATGCTGCACTGCAAGTCCGGTGCAGACCGAGCGGGCATTATTTCGGTTTTATTCCTTTTGATCCATGAAAAGCGACCCTTTGAGGAAGCGATCCAACATCTGTCGCTCAAATATTTGCACGTGAAAGCCGGCAAAACTGGCATGCTGGACCATTTCTTCGAGACCTACCGCTTGTACAATGAGCACACGCCGATCGAGTTCATGGAATGGGTCCGCACGGTTTATGACCGCCAAGCGGTGCATGACAGCTTCATGGCGAACTGGTGGGGCAGCTTCCTGACCGAGCGTGTATTGCGGCGCGAATAGCCCTGTTGCGCACCGGAATCCATCTGGATTGAGCTCGTAGAGCCCTTATTTGCCCGAATCCTCATCCGCGCCGAATTGCATCTCGCACAGTTTCGAGTAGGTGCCGGCGCGGGCAACCAGATCATCGTGCCGACCTTCTTCAACGACCTGGCCGTCTTCCATCACATAAATCCAGTCAGCATTGCGAATGGTTGATAGGCGATGCGCGATGACCAGAGTGGTCCGCCCCTTTGAGAGATGTTCAAGTGCCTCTTGGACGCGGCGTTCAGATTTGGTGTCCAACGCGCTGGTCGCCTCGTCGAGCAGCAAAATGGGCGCATCCTTGAGGATGGCACGGGCAATAGACAAGCGTTGCCGTTGACCGCCGGACAGATTGCCGCCGCGCTGACCGACGGGGCTGTCATAGCCTTCGGCGGTTTCCATAATGAAGTCATGGGCGTCGGCTGATTTGGCGGCGGCGATGATTTCATCGTCGCTGGCATCCAATTTTCCGAAGGCAATATTGGCGCGAATCGTATCATTGAACAGGGTGACGTCCTGGCTGACGAGCGCCAGCGACTGGCGCAAGGAGGTGAGCGAGACAGCACGCACGTCATTATTATCAATCTGAACACGGCCCGATGTGGCGTCATACAGGCGGGGTATCAGATTGAGGACTGTTGACTTGCCAGAGCCGGACGCCCCGACCAGAGCAACAGTTTTCCCGGGCGCTGCCTTGATCGAGACACCGCGCAGAGCCGGTGTACCGTCAGGATAGGCGAAGTGAACATCGGCCAGGGCCAAATGGCCGCTTTCAACTTTGAGCGATGGCGCGTCGAGGGCGCTTGTGATGGTCTCTTCTTCATCGAGTACATCGAACACCCGCTGGAGTACCGCGAAGCCTTCCTGCACCACGGCATTAAGTGTGCCCAGCGCCCGCACAGCGGGAGACAGGACGGCGAGAAGGACCAGAATGCCGATGATGTTTCCGATCGAGGTCTGTCCCTCTATCAGGCGCAGACCGGCAAAGGCGATCAGACCAGCGAAGGCGGCGCCGCCGACGATCTCCAGAATGGGGTCAACGCGGGCCTTGTTTTCGGTAATTTTTAGCAGCAGCCGGAAACGCTCGGCGAAGGATTTGCGGGCGCGTTTGGCTTCATTGTCTTCCAGCCCGTAGGTCTTGACCATGCGTGTGCCAGAGAAGCTTTCTTCGACCAAGCTGGTGACTTCGCCCATTTGTGATTGGGCGCTGGCGGAGGTTTTACGCAGACGTTCGCCGATCTTGATGACCGGATAGAATGCGATTGGATAAACGACAAGAATTAGGATTGTCAGCATCCAATCCATGGCCAGCATGAATCCGACGGCACCCAGAACCGTCAAACTATCGCGCATCAGATTGTTGAACAGGCGAACCAGAGTTTCGCGCAGCAGGGTTATGTCGTTGGTGAAGCGCGAGACCAGCTTTCCGACAGGTTCGGACTGGAGTCGGGCAAAGTCGGCATGGACAAATTTGGCAAACATCTGGTTCTGGATGTCTTCCATCACGCCAAGGGCAAGCCGGTTGGTCTGGACCGTCTGCAGGTAGAGACTGGTGGAGCGAATGATTGCCAGGCCAATGACGGCCAGTGGGGCGATCGGGAAAAAACTGGCATCACCCAGATTAAGCAGGTCGAACGTCCATTGGATCAACTTGCCATAACTGGTGACAGCACCGGCGGTAATGGCGGCGAGGATGACGGTGATCGTGACAAGCGGCCATTTTGGAGCCAGCCAGTCACGCCAGAGGCGACCGGCGAGGGCCTTCGTCGAAAGGGGCTTTTGATCACTCACGACGATGATCCGCCGCTATTTCTTTTCGGCTGCCGGGTCGAGCAGCTTGTGGGCGTGGAGAATGAAATAGCGCATATGGGCATTGTCGACAGTCCGCTGGGAGGCGCCCTTCCAGGCGGCACGCGCTTCGGCATAACTGCCGAAGGCACCGACAAAATCGACCGCGTCGAGGTCCTTGAATTCGCAATTGTCAGGTGTCACGCAAAGCAATTCGCCACCGATTACGATGTGCAAGAGTTGGGAGTTGATGTCGCTCATGGCTGGATCCGGGTTGGGGGTTGCTCGGGGTATTTGACGTATATGTGTCTCAAAAGGCTTTAAAGACCGCCAACAGACATGGCATCGACCAAAACGCTGGGCGAATTCATGGAGCTACGGAATTTGAGATCGCTGGCAGGTATAAGCCGGCCAAAGATATCAACCAAATTACCGGCAACGGTGATCTCGCTGACCGGGTAATCGATCTTGCCCTTGGTGATCTTGTAGCCGGACACGCCAACCGACCAATCGCCGGTATTGGAATTGAGCGATGGACCAAACATTTCCATGATCAGAACACCTTCATCGATGCCGCCGATCATGTCGTCACGGCTGATCTTGCCAGCTTCCATGTGAAGATTGGTCGGTCCGGCTCCGGGCGGTCCGCCCATATTGCGGCGGGCATGGCCTGTTGGTGCCATGTCGAGCTGACGGGCCGAGGCGGAGTTCATCAGCCAGGTGATCAGGCGACCGTTCTCGATCAGGTGCGATCGGGAATTGCGTGTGCCTTCGCCGTCAAACGGGCTGGAGGCATGGCCCCAATCGCGATGCGGGTCGTCGATGATATTGATGTCGCTGGAGAAGACCTGCTCGCCCAGCTTTTCGCGCAAGAAGGACACGCCGCGGGCCACGGCGGGACCACTGATGGCTCCACACATGGCGCCCATGAATGTGGTTGCGACCTTGCGGTCGAACACGACAGGCAGGGTTGCGCTGGGGATTTTTGTCGGTCCGAGGCGACGCACAACTTGTTCGCCGGCTTCGACACCGATTTCCTCGATCGACCGCAGGTCAGCCGGACGGCGGGCACCGGTTGCGGCATAGTCGCGCTCCATAGCCCCGTCGCGTTCGGCGATGACGCTGATGCCATAGCTGAAAATGGATTTGTGCCAACCCTTATTGAAGCCGGTGGAAGTGGCATAAGCCGCGCCACCCGTGCCGGTGCTGGCGAAACTGCTCTCGGTCATCGTCACGCCATCAACGCCGCGAGCGATCTTCTCAATATCGTTGGCGGTGGCTTCCAGATCGGCAGGGGTCCAATGCGTGTCGTCAAAAAGCTGGATTTCCGGCGGTGCTGTTTCGAGACGCTCCCGCTCAGCCAGAGCGGAATAAGGATCTTCCGGAGCAGCCTTTGCCATCGCGACGGCGCGGGCAATCGCGGTTTCTCGGCCATTGGTGGACAGATCTGAAAAGGCGACGCCGGCCTGTTGCTTGCCGACGAATACTCGCAGGCCCGCTTCGAGGGATTCAGAGCGCTCGATATCTTCCAGCTTGCCGTCGCGGACGGACAGCTCGGTGGAGCGCGATTCCCCGACCGAGGCCTCGGCGGCATCGGCGCCAAGGCGACGGGCGGTTTTGATCAGATCGGCGGCAATTTCTTGCAATCCGGCGGAGTTCGGTGCGTCGGGAGTTTTGCTCATAATTTCGCTATAGCCGTGCCCCCGGATCGGGGCAATGGGCTAACTGAATGCGGCCATGAGACAAAGTGCTGCGGTGGCAAGAAAACCGAGCCATGAAAGGCCGGTTCCCGCCAGGCGTCCAAAGCTCGGCCCGTAGCTTGTCAGAACGCCATGCGCGTAGAGCAGGCGGCCAATGACCAGCATCGTGCCGAGCACATGAATGTAGAGTGTCTCTGTGCCGAGCATGACCAGGATGATCAGACCGAGCAGCGCAATGGGAAGGTTTTCCGCGGTGTTACCATGCGCACGACAGGCCTGTTCCAGCGCGCGATCCTTGCCGGTGCCGAGGCTGATCTTCGCGCGACGCCGATTGCGACTGACATTGATGCCAAGGAAAATCAGAATGAGAATATTGAGGCCCGCATAGAGGGCCAGGGCCGGGAGGGCGGTCATGAGCGTGCTCCGTTTGAATTGATTTAGCTACAGGCCATCACGCCTTCGGTGAGGAAGGATATCGCCTCAATTCCAACGCGCGCGCCGTTGTCCTGGGCGATGCGGTTGGCCTGGGCGCTGTCACCCAGTGTGGTGGCGGTGAGATAGGCCTTGGCCGGGACGCTGAGCCGCTCATTGGCCTCATTGTCCATGCACTGGCACATTTCCAGAGACCATTCGCCCTGGTCGACGCAGGCAGATGCGTAGGCGCTGAGATGGGTATCGGTCGTCGCGAGTGGAGGCGAAGCCTCGCGGTTCGCGCTTTCATGGTTATAGGCGGTATTTTCGCGTTCGGACGCGTCGGTGCCGCCGTCAGTGCCCGAGTGGGTTGTGCTATCGCTGCAGGCACTCAGGCCAAGTGCTGCGATGGCGGCGAGCCAGTTGAAACGCGACATTGTAGTTTCTCCCCAAAATCGTGTTCTGAGCGCATATCAGCTTATATTGCTGTGATAAGAAAGTGCTGTCTGCGAATTAGCCGGATGCGGGATTAGCGGCGGCTTCGCGGATGGCTTTGGCTAACTCTTCGGCCGGCTGGGCGCCGGAGACGGCAAATTGGCCGTTGAAAATATAGCACGGTACCCCGGAGACACCCAGATCGCGATAAAATTGCTCTTCCTCGACGATCTGCTTGCGGTCTGCATCGCCGGCGAGAAGGTCGGCGGTGAGTTGTTCTTCCAGCCCGACGCTTCCGGCCAATTCGGCAAGAACCGCCGGATCGCCAATGTCGCGGCCGTTTGCGAAGAAGGCCTCGAACAGGGCTTCAATCATCGGCTCGACGCGGTCCTGGCCTGTGGCCCAGCGCAACAGACGATGGGCATTAAGCGTGTTGGGACGGATCGGGATATTGTCGAAGTCGAAATGGATGCCGGCCTCGGGCGCGGCGGCTTCAAGATGGTCGCGCATTTGTTGCCAGCGCGAGGCGTTCTCGCCGGAGAATTTGGCCTTCATATACTCGCGATAGGGTTTGCCCTCGGGCGCAATGGACGCGTCGAGCTGGAAGGGTCTCCAGGTGACTTGGGTCTTGATGCCCGGCGTCAGTTTGACGGCGGCATCCCAATTGCGCTTACCAAGCCAGCACCAGGGACAGACGATATCGGCGACTATGTCGACAGTTACAGTTTTGCTCATGGCTGGGGAGATAGTCGTTGGCGCGAGAAAAGGCGAGTGGGGGCTCCAGTAAACGCGCGTGGGACCGTCATCCCTTCTGGCTAGTCACGCGCCGAGCGAGATGACTAAAAGGGATGACGCCCACCAACCGCTTAGCGTCAGAGGATGGGCCGCCTAGATGGCGATATCGAGCAGCCGGTCCGTCATGTCACTGGCGGTTTTCAGCATTGTGGCAGAGGCTTGCTGCACGGCTTGAGCCTGCTTCATCTCCACAAGGTGTTGAACGGTGTCCCCGCCTTCCGCGGCAGCGACCACCACATTTTGCGCCGCTTCGGCAAACCGCGTCTGGGCGGTCATCATGCTCGTCGCAGCGGTGTTGAAGGCAATGTTCATGTTGCGACGCTAGCGCGGTGGGCGCGCAAGCTGAAGCGGGAAGTAGATCTTTAGTTAAGCGCGGGTTAGCGAAAACATTGACCGCGGCGGCAGGAATGGCGAAGCTGTCGGCTCAATTGGGGGTGAAGATGAAAATAGTGATGCGGGTGTTGGGTGTGGTGCTGGGATTGTTCGTCCTTGCGATTGGAGCTCTTGGTTTTTACGCTTATGCGCCGGATATTCCGCGCGAAGAGCTGGTCGCCAAATACGGCAGTGAGGCGTCGCAATTCGTGGTGCTGGAATCCGGCATCACCGTCCATATGCGCGATGAGGGTTGCCGAAGCTGCGACGCTGTTTTCCTGGTCCATGGTTCAAATGCGTCCCTGCATACCTGGGGCCCCTGGGTTGAGTTTTTATCCGAGAATTGGCGTGTGGTGACAATGGACTTGCCAGGCCATGGCCTGACGGGCCCGACCTCCGACGGTGATTACACGCTCCCGCGCGCCGCAGATGTGGTCGAGGAAGTGCGTCAATATCTCGACATTAACAGCCTTCACATCGCTGGCAATTCACGCGGTGGTTCGGTCGCGTTGAGCTATACAGTTGATCATCCCGAGCGCGTTCTGAGTATGGCTTTGCTGGATGCTGTCGGCGCGCCATGGCCGATCGCTGAAGAGGATGAAGACGGCGATATCCCGCTTGTTTACCAGCTGATGGCCAATGAAACGATTGCCAACACACTGAAGAATTTCATCACACCGGACCTGATCCGCGAGGCGTTGTTGGACGCATTCTCAAACCCGGATGCGGTGACGGATGAAATGGTAGAGCGCTATTTCGAGATCGGGCGTTTTCCGGGCACACGCGAAACCGTGCTGATGCGATCGCGTATGGCGTACTATACCGACGACTTCGAGCCCTCCCGTGAACTGACCATGCCCGTGATAGTGATGTGGGGAGAGGATGACAATCTCGTGCCGCTCGCCATGGCCGATACCTTTATGGAGGCCATGCCCCATGCACAATTGGTGACCTATCCCGGTGTCGGTCACGCGCCGATGGAAGAAATTCCGGCCCAGAGCGCGACAGATTATCAACTCTTCTTGAATGCCATCGCACCGATACAGCCTGTTTCCACAGCGCTTGTACATCAAAACGGGCAGGCCCTGTTTGGCTATTATATGGCTGCAGGTGAAAGTGAATTGCGGATCGGGGATTGGGTGGTTTCTCACCTGTTTATAGATGATGCCGCAAATGTGGATGCCTGGGATGTTGAGAGTTCTGCGGATTATTTTGCGCCTGTGATGTTTGAAATTGTCGATACATCCAGTGCTTGGGTCGAGGGCGAAATCGGCGGTGGTTACGAAAATGGGACGCGGGGATTGCCCACTCAATTTGCGATCACATCTGATCGGGTCGAGTTTACGGGTGCGGCCGAGCATTTAGGCCAGATCACCTTCTCTGGCAGCTACAACCGCGCTGGTGTGGAGGCCGCCTATGAGATCGGGGCAACGGAAGACGTCGTGATCACCGGGCGTTTGCAGATCGGCGAGACTGTGTTTGAAAATGCCAGCTTCAGCTGGTTCGCCGGGGACTGATGACAAACAACAGCTGCTTTACCGCAACTTACGGGTTTTATTAATTCGAATTAGCGCAGATTGCCTGCTCGATTTTATTGAAGGGGAATTTCATGAGCGCCGGTGATCAGACAACACTCAAGGTCGAATTTGAGCTGAGCGAGACCGATATTGCCTTCTTCAAGGACCGGCTCGACCAAGCGCGTGCTGCACGCGGCACTGACGATGATGCGATGATCATCGAGGGTGTTGCCGCGATGACCAAGGAAGCACTGGCTTCCAAGCCGCCGCAATTTGTTATTGATCGCCTTTCGCTCCTTGATCCGCTTCTGGCGATGCTGCGCGATGAAGACTGGAGATTGACCGGTGATGATCGCAAGCGTGTGCTTGATGCTCTGGCCTATTTTGTGGATCCGGAAGATCTGATTCCTGACCGGATTCCTGGAATCGGTTTCATCGATGATGCGATCATGATCGATCTGGTTTCCGCCGGTCTCGAGCCCGAGCTGGAAGCCTATGCCGACTTTGTCGCGCACCGAGAGGAACTCGCCAGCGGCAAGGATAAGGACGCCGCGCCGCTAGAGGAGGCCCGCAAGGTTATGCAGGGTCGCATGCGCCGTCGTCGCAGCCGCACCCGTGGTGGCCTGAGCCGGAGTACAAGCCCGCGTGCGCTATTTCAGTATTTCTAGCGGCTCGCCGCCCAAGATTTGCAGAACAGCCCTTCCGGAAACGGGAGGGTTGTTTTGTTTTAGGGGACAATAAACGTTGCCTCGGTCTTAGGCCGTCACTTCTGCCTTTACAGGTGTCTCAGGCAAATCGATGCCAAATACACGCTGGTACATTTCAGCGATCGCGGCGCGTTCTATTTCGTCGCATTTGTTGAGGAAGGTGAGGCGGAAGGCAAGGCCCATATCGCCAAAAATCTGGTGGTTTTCCGCCCAGGTGAGCACAGTGCGCGGGCTCATGACCGTGGAGATGTCGCCATTGATAAAGGCGTCGCGGGTGAGGTCGGCGACCTTGACCATGTCAGCGACTTCCTTGCGGCCAGCCTCGGTAGCGGCCAAAGTTTTCATCTTCGACAGGACGATATTGTTTTCGGTGTCGGTCGGCAAATAGTTGAGCGTGGCGACGATTGACCAACGGTCCATCTGGCCCTGATTGATCTGCTGCGTGCCGTGATAAAGGCCGGTGGTGTCCCCCAGCCCGATCGTGTTGGTGGTGGCGAACAGGCGGAAGGACGGGTTGGGACGAATAACCCGGGACTGGTCGAGCAATGTGAGCGAACCAGAGGCTTCGAGCACGCGTTGGATGACGAACATCACGTCCGGACGACCCGCATCATATTCATCAAACAGGATGGCGACGGGCCGCTGTAGGGCCCAGGGCAGGATACCCTCCTGAAATTCGGTGACCTGCTTGCCGTCTTTCAAAATAATGGCGTCTTTACCGACCATGTCGATACGGCTGACATGACTGTCCAGATTGACGCGGACCATCGGCCAGTTGAGGCGGGCAGCGACCTGTTCAATATGGGTCGATTTTCCGGTGCCGTGATAACCCTGAACCATCACCCGACGATTAAAGGCAAAGCCCGCGAGAATCGTGCGTGTGGTGTCCGGATCGAAGACATAATCCGGGTCGACAATCGGTGTGTGCTCATCGCGCTGCGAGAACATCGGCACATCAAAGCCTGCATCAAAACCAAACAGGATTTTTGTGTCGGCCGTCTTATCGGGTGCGGGCAGTGGGAAGTTATCGCTCATCGGACAGGTCTTTTACGGGAGGGACAGAAAACGCACAGGCGAACGCCGTGTGCGATCTATAGCACGCTCATTTGTCGATAAAAGCTGTGAAATCCGCGGAAACCAGTTGTGAGGCACCGGTCTGCCGGTGAGGCAATCAGGCCATGCCTTCATTCTTGAGGATCTGGTAGGCGGCAATCACACGTCCCAGCTGTTCTTCTGAAGAGCGGTCGCCATCATTGACGTCGGGGTGGAAACGGCGAACCAGTTCGGCGTAACGCTTGCGGATCTTGGACGACGTCGCATCGGCCTCCAGATTCATGGTTTCGAGCGCCTTGCGCTGCAGACGGCCCATGCCCTGTTCGCGCGGAGCTTCCTTGCCGTCACTCTTGCGGCCATTGCGACCGTAAATGTCGGAGAATTCCTCGCCCATATTCTGTTCGGCATTGGTGGCTTTACGGGTGCCGCCATGGGTGCTCTTCCACCCCCAGGTCTGGCGGTGACCATAGGCAGCGCTTTCGCGGAAGGCCTGTGCCTCGCCCTCGCCCATACCTTCGAAAAAATTCCAAGACTTGTTGTATTGGCCCGCATGGGACTGACAGAACCAGTAAAACTCATTGAGCTGGTTATTGGCCTTGGGGCAGCGGCTGCCCGCATGGCTGCGACAACCGGGCCATTCGCAGACACGTTCGTCTTCGACCTTCTTTTTCTTCGCCTTCTTGATGCTGATGTCTTTAAAGCGCGGTGTATACTGGAAATTATCTGTCATTGGGGCCAAGTATGCAGGGCTGCACGTAAAGCAGCGATGAATCAAAACGAGAAAAGATGAGAAATGATGTCTGTCCGAGAGCACATCGAGAACAAACTCAATACCTGTTTCTCACCGTCCGCGCTAGTTGTCACTGACGATAGTCACCTTCATGCCGGGCATGCCGGTGCAAGGCCGGGCGGAAATAGTCATTTTACCGTCGAAATTGTCTCGACCCGATTTGCTGGATTAACCCGTATAGCTTGCCATCGGCTCGTCAATGAAGCGCTGGCCGAAGAGCTCGCGGGACCGATCCACGCCTTAGTGATAAAAACCCGCGCAAGCTAATTAGTCCGGGCTGGGGCAGAGGCGCAGCTGGGTGATCTGGTTGCGACGTCGCTCGGTGATTTCGAAGCGGACACCATGGAAGCGGAACACCTGACCGCGTTCCGGTATGGTCTGGGCTTCGTGTATGACCAGCCCGGCAATCGTCACAGCCTCTTCGTCGGGCAGGTCCCAGTCGAGGGCACGATTGAGATCGCGCACCGGCACCACGCCGTCCACACACCACACACCATTGGATTCAGCGACAATACCTTCGACGCTGACATCGTATTCATCTTCAATGGTGCCAACGATTTCTTCGAGAATATCTTCCAGCGTTACCATACCCATCAGCGCGCCATATTCGTCGACGACCAGGGCGAAATGCTCGCGTTTTTCACGAAAGGCGTTCAGCTGATCGAGCACATCGGTGGTCTCCGGTACAAACCAGGGTTCGCGCATGATCGCTGCGATATCGATGGAGGACGGGTCACCATTGCTTTCCAAGAGTGCGCGCGCCAGATCCCGCGCGTGCAGAACGCCGATGATGTTTTCCGCCTCGCCCTTGTAGAGGGGCAGGCGTGTGTGCGGACTGCCCAGGGCTTCGGCGACAATTTGAGTGGCCGGCTTTGAAGCATCGATCATGTTGATGGATTTGCGATGCACCATGATGTCATCAACGATCAATTCGGCCAGGTCGAGTACACCGCCAAGCATATCGCGGTCATTCTTGACCACGCTGCCTTCCTCGTGGTGCAGGGCGATGGCCCCTCGCAATTCGTCATGCGCAGAAAGAACCGGCCCCTCCACATTGGCACCAAATAATCGCAATACCCCGCGGACAACCATCTGGACGATCCGGACGAGGGGCGCGAACACCGAGACAACGATCAAAATTGGCTGGGAGACCGACAGTGCAAACCGTTCCGGATTGGACAGGGCATACGTCTTGGGCAAGACTTCGGCAAAGATCAGCACGAGCAGGGTCATGACGATGGCCGCAGCGGCGACGGAATCGACGCCGAACAGTTCGGCAAACAGTTGGCCAGCGATCATTGAGGCGGCGATATTGACGAGATTATTGCCTAACAGAATGGCGCCGAGCAGGCTTTCACCGTCGTCCATCAGCTTGTTGACGCGCTTGGCCGAGGCGTTCTTGTCCTTCTCCATCTGCATCATGCGGGCGCGAGATGTGGCGGTCAGGGAGGTTTCTGAACCGGAGAAAAAGGCAGACAGGACAAGCAGTCCCAGAATGGTCAGTGCAGGGCCAAGCAGGCTCCAATCGATGCTCATCAGAGCCTAGTCTCCATAAATTTCGCGAGGTCATCCTCGCTTGTGTCTGACTCTATGTACGCTTTTGCGATGCCGCGCGCGAGTACCAGTGTGATACGGCCGCCGGAATTTTTTTTGTCGTCACGCATTTTCGCCACAAGATCGGCGGTGTTCCAGTTTGAATAAGCGAGGGCTTTGGGGCCGTCAGGCAAGCCGATTGTGCGCAAATGGGCCTCAACACGATCGGCATCCTTTGATGGACAAACGCCCAAGTGGACCGAATAGCGAAACGCCATTGAAATGCCGGCGGCGACGGCTTCACCATGGCGAATAATATCCTTGGGCGCGGTGGCCTCGAAGGCGTGCCCAAAGGTGTGACCAAGGTTGAGAAGCGCTCGCACACCCTGTTCTCGCTCGTCATCCGCGACGATTTGGGCTTTGAATGAGACGGCGTCCGCCACCGCGTCGCGCAGGGTGTCGCCGCTTAAGGCATGAGCGCCAGCGGCTTCCAGACGATCAAACAGGTCATAGTCGCCGATCAGGGCCGCTTTGATGATCTCGGCATAACCGGAGCGCCGTTCGCGATCGGGCAGTGTCTCAAGCATCATGGTATCGGCAATGACGAGGCACGGCTGATGAAAACTGCCGACAAAGTTTTTGCCGTGGCGGGTATTGATTCCGGTTTTGCCGCCGACGGAGCTGTCGACTTGCGACAAAAGGGTGGTGGGGATCTGGATGAAATTGATGCCGCGTTTGGTGACCGCTGCGGCGAAACCGACCAGATCACCAATGACGCCGCCACCCAGCGCGATTACCGCGTCCGAACGCTCCATGCCGGATTCAAGGAAGGCGTTCACAAGTGTTTCGAGTTGACCGAAGCTTTTGGTGGCTTCGCCGGATGGCAAGACAATTGCCCGGGCTGCGATGTCTGCGTCGGCCAAAATTTTGATGATGGTGGCGAGATGTAATGGAGCGACCGTCTCATCCGTTATGATGATGGTTTTACCGCGGGGAATTAACGCGGGGAGGCGCTTGACGGACTCCGTCAAGGCTCCGTCTCCGATCAATACATCATAACTTCGATCACCAAGGCCGACCGAAATCGTCTGGATGTGACTCATCGAGGTGACTCCGTGATGTTGAGGGCGGCGAGAATGTTGTCGACCGTGATCTGATGGGTGCCCGCGCCCGCGTCAATATGGATCTCGGCCTCGGCATAAATTTCGCTACGCTTTTCCAACAAGTCCCGCATGACTTGTTCGGGGTCTTCGGTTTTGAGCAAAGGCCGGGTATCGCGACGCAAGACGCGTTTCATCAGCACGTCGATATCGGCTTGCAGCCAAATGGTACAGGCATGGGCTTTCACTTGCTGTCTCGTGGTCGGATCAACAAACGCCCCGCCGCCTAAAGCGAGCACCATGGGAGGCTGTTCGAGCAGTCGAGCGATGACCTTGCGTTCGCCGTCGCGAAAGGCCGCTTCCCCGAAATCGTCGAATATTTCACTGACACTTCGACCCGCGGCCTTCTCAATTTCTTCATCCGCATCCTTGAATTTTCGTTTCAGGGTTGCCGCCAAGCGCCGGCCAACTGTTGTTTTACCTACTCCCATCAAGCCAATAAGCACGATGGAACGGTTGTCGATTGAGGGTGTTGGCGCAGCGCGTGTCATACATTCGGTATAAAGCGTCTGGAAATCGCCGCAATCACCGTTACGCTGGAGCGGCAAGGGGTTTGCAGTGCAAACTGTGAGAGAGCGTTTATCAAGGGAAGAAAAATGCGTGGTTTTATAATTGGCGTCGTCGGGTTTCTTGGCGTGGCTGCACTGGGTTTTGGTGCGCTGGTGATGATGGCTGACGGTATGGAGCCGACGCAGGAGGAAGTTCGTGTCGAGCTTGAAGACAATTTTCCGCGCTAGCCTGCTGGCGCTGACGGTTGGGGCTGCTGCCCTGATCCAGCCGGCAATGGCGCAAGACGCGATCGAGGTGCAAAGCCTGGATGCGCTGGACCCAATGGAAATCGGCCTCCCGGACGCTGGTTTGCGGGAAAATTTGTGGGACGGTACCCATGCCGACATGGCGCGACTGGTTATGCAGGCTCTGCCGGATGCGCGTAGTTCCGGATATAGCTCGCCCACGCAGGCTGCGCTGGCGCGCGCCGTTTTGGCCACAGGCGGCTATCCGCCCTCTGGTGCCCGCGGCCGGTTTGATCTTGCTGCCCTGCGCGCGGACCGGTTACTGGCGGCGGCGGGAGCCTTTGATGCCTTCGATTTGCTAGAGCGAACGCCGAATATCAATCGCAGTTCCGATCTGTCTTACTGGCACGCAGAATTGGCGTTTGCCCTGGGCGATAACTCGGTGGCCTGCCGGGTGGCCGACGCGCTGTTGACGGACCGCGATCAGCCGCACTGGTTGCGGACGCGGGCCTTTTGTCTGGCTCTCAATGGGCAAGGAGCGGCTGCGGAGTTGACGGCAGAGCTGGCGCGGGGCGCCGAAGCGGATGCCGGGTTTGATGCATTGCTATTCGGTATCACTCTGGAATCTGGTGTGGATGGAGACATGCCGGCCCTGAATTCAGGGCTGAAGCTGGCGATGGCGCGTCGAATTGCCGATTTTGATGATGTAGATATCGCCGTGGCTGATGATGCGCCCGGCTGGATGATACGCCTGTCACAGCAAATGTCGGCGGCCATCGTGACGCCCTCCCAGGACCCAATAGCGGATTTGAACCGTTCGGCGGACCTGAGCGGCGACGCACGGACGACGGTTCTGGAATCAGTTCTGGGACAAGGTGCCGATCGCGAAGCTGCGGCATCTGCCCTGGCGATACTCTTGGGTGATGCGCGGTCGGACGGGCGTTTCTATGCCGCAGCCTTGCGCTATGGCCGTGAGGTGCAATTACTGCCGATGACGGCGGATACATTGGCGCACGGCTTTGATTTTGCGATGGCCGCCTTGATCGCCGACGATTTGCGCGTGTCGCGTCGTTGGCGTGAGGGATTGATCGAGGGGCCCGAGCGGGATGTCCTGGTGGTGGACCCCACCACATTGAAGCCGATCGATAGCACCGAACGAGTTGGTTCCGATGCCCTTTTCGAAACACCTGATGTCGATGATACACTCTGGGAGGCACCGTCCGCCCGGAATATGATGCACCTGGATCTGGCGCTGGCAGTTATGGATGATCGTCTGAACGGCGGTGCGTTTG
This sequence comes from Maricaulis sp., assembly GCA_029251785.1. GTDB lineage: Bacteria > Pseudomonadota > Alphaproteobacteria > Caulobacterales > Maricaulaceae > Maricaulis. Next base: position 62,688 of record JAQXCQ010000126.1, read on the forward strand.
ATGCCATTTTGGCCGCATATCTGGAAGCGCACGGCGATGCCGGCCTGCCTGATGTGGTGGCCTTGACGCGCTTGGGTGCTCGACCTCCGGCCAATTTGCGGCAGCGATTATTTGCCATAGATGCCGGTTCGAGCAGTCCGCTGAGCCTGGCGATGGAAGCCGCAATGAACGATCGGGCGCAGGCCGAGACAGGACTATTGGCCCTCGCTGTTCTGGCCTCAACCAAAGAGACCGGAGTCTCGGCCGACGACCTGGCACGCATTGCCGGTGCGCTTGACGCGGTTGGCCTGCGACCCGCCGCACTCGGGCTGATTCTGGAACGTGTGGCGCAGCGTGCGCAGTGAGTGCGCGGCAGGATATAGAGCTGTTCCTTGATATGATGGCGGCCGAACGTGGGGCTGCGATCAATACGCTGGAGGCCTATCGCCGAGATTTGGGGGATGTCGATGCCCGTCTGGCGACGCGGGGTATTGCGATGCGCGAAGCCGCGACGTCTGATTTGGAATCTGTTCTCTCGAGCCTGAAAACTGATGGTCTGTCGGCCGCGACAGCGGCGCGTCGCTTGTCGGCGATGAAGCGATTTTATCGGTTTTTACTGTCTGAGGGTGTGCGTGGTGATGACCCAAGCACACCCTTGCGAGGGCCGAAGGCGGGACGGCGATTGCCAAAAGTATTGACCGAAGCCGATGTCGACGCGCTGTTTTCTGCCGCGGCGGACATGCCCGGGCCCGGCGGGGTCCGCATGCGAGCGATGTTGGAGATACTCTATGCGGGCGGTTTGCGGGTGAGTGAGCTGGTTTCGCTGCCACTGGTCGCGTTCGCCCGTGCCGAGCGTTGTATTTTCGTTCGTGGCAAGGGTGATAAGGAACGTATGGTTCCTCTCACATCAGCGGCGCTGGAAGCGATCGCCGTTTATCGTGACGTCCGCGCGGCGCATCTGCCGGCCGACAGCGCGAAGGCAGCCAAGGCAAGCACTTTCCTGTTTCCATCCCGCAGGGCATCTCAGGGGCATATGACGCGGGAGAGGTTTGCGCAAATATTACAGGCGCTTGCTGTTGCAGCCGGGCTGGATGCGGCGACAGTATCTCCGCATGTAATGCGCCATGCCTTCGCGACACATTTGCTGGCGCGCGGCGCCGATCTGAGAAGCGTTCAATTGCTCTTAGGTCATGCGGATGTGTCGTCCACACAGATATATACGCATGTTTTGGACGAGCGTTTGCGGGCTCTGCTGGAGACCGCCCACCCGCTTGCAGACAAGCCCTGAGCCGGTCACGGACAATTCATATGCGTCCTATGCGTAAAGCGGGCTTGTGACCGGTTGCAGGGGTGGTTAGTTTGCGGTGTCATTCATAGCGCACAGGCGTTGGCACGGCATGTCCGATCCCACACGTACTTATCTAGATTTTGAACGGCCTCTGGCGGAGCTGGAAGCTAAAATCGAAGAATTAGAATCGCTGACCTCCAGCTCCGGTGAGGATGCGCCGGATGTTGCTGAAGAAACGGCGAAGCTGCGCCAAAAGGCCAGTGAACAGCTGGCATCGCTGTATGGCAAGCTGGATCCGTGGCGCAAGACGCAGGTCGCCCGTCACCCGGAACGTCCGCATTTTCACACATACCGCGAAAATTTGATCGAGGATTTCGAGAAGCTTTGCGGCGACCGCCGTTTCTCTGAAGATGCCGCGATTGTTGGTGGGCTCGGGCGATTCCGAGGGCGATCCGTTGTGATTATCGGACATGAAAAGGGACGTGATACCAAATCGCGCCTGCACCATAATTTCGGCATGGCTCGACCCGAGGGTTATCGCAAGGCCATCCGTTTGATGGATATGGCCGAGAAATTTGGGCTGCCAGTTCTGACATTTGTCGATACGGCGGGGGCCTATCCGGGCCTTGGCGCGGAAGAGCGCGGCCAGGCCGAGGCGATTGCCCGTTCAACCGAGCGGTGTCTGACATTGGGTGTGCCTCTGATTTCCGTCATCACCGGCGAGGGCGGCTCAGGCGGCGCGATTGCATTGGCGGCAGCCAATACGGTGATGATGCTTGAGCACTCCATCTACTCTGTGATCTCGCCGGAAGGCTGTGCCTCAATCCTCTGGAAGGATGCGGCGCGGGCCAAAGATGCCGCCGTGGCAATGAAAATAACCGCGCAGGACCTTCTGGATCTCAAAGTTGTCGATAGCGTGATTGCCGAGCCTGTTGGAGGCGCCCATCGAGCTCCGGATGCGACGGTTCGTGCGGTCGGTGATGCGATTGAAGCCAGTTTGGCGAAGCTTGAAGGCCTTAGCGCAGAGCAAATTCGAGCCAAGCGACGCGAGCGCTTTTTGGCGATCGGCCGGGTTGAGGTTGATCTGGGCTGAGTAACTTGGCCGAATTTGGCTCGCCTACAGAACCATTTCCAGCCAGGGCAGCTCTCTGCCCTTGAATACGTCAGATGGACGCATTTCCACACGCCGCGCGCCCATATGGATGTAGGCGGCTTCAGCATCCGGATCTGAGAGAATGGTCATGATCGTCTCTCCCGCGGCTTTCAGACGCTTGCAGGCATCATTAAACAGGATTCGACCGACGCCATGACCGATCGCGTCGGGCGTGATGAAGAGCAAATCCAGTGTGCCGTGCGTGCTGCCCGGTTCGATCTGACAGACGCCCAAAATTGCACCATTTAACTCGGCAACAACGGTCCGACCGGTCGCGATGGCCTCGGGAGTCACCTTCAGATGTGGTGCGACGGCGGCCATGAAGTCTGAATCATAACCCCAATGGGCTTTGGATCGCAGACACAATTCTGATAGCGCGTCCTCTTCACCCGGTCGGGCCGGGCGAAGCTGGACGGCATTGCTCATACTTAGACCGATCCGACTGCCCCGTGGCAGTGCTTGTATTTCTTACCTGAATTGCAGGGACAAGCTGCATTTCGTGAGACGCGGCCCCAGGTTTCCGGCTTGCCCGGGTCTGCAGGCGTGGACGCGCGACGCAGGGTCGGTGCTGTCCGCGGTGCGACGGGTGCAGCTCCTGGGGGCGCCATTTCATTGCGACCGGTACGGGGGTCAATATGGCTTTCGGTAATATTGGTCGGTTGTTGTGGTGCTTCGGGCGGACGCTCAAAACGAACCCGCATAAGCTTGGTCGTGACATCGACCCGGAGGCCGTCCATCAGGCGCTCAAACAATGCGAAAGCCTCGGTTTTATATTCATCGAGTGGATTTCGCTGGGCGTGGCCGCGCAGGTGGATGGTTCCGCGCAGGCTGTCGAGATTTTGCAAGTGCTCGCGCCAACCGATATCGATCGCTTCCAGGAGAAACCGTTTTTCGACATGACGCATGAAATCCGGGCTCGCATTGGCGGCCTTCTCTGCATAGATGCGATCTGCCTGGGAGAGGAAGCGTTCTAGAATTTCCTCGTCCGCAATACCCTCTTCCGCTGCCCATTCGGCAATCGGCAAATCCATATTGAAGACTTCGATGATGCGTTCGCGCAGGCCCTCTGAATCCCATTGGTCCGCATAAGCCTTGGGCGGAATATGCTCGGTGACCAGGTCTTCCGCGGTCTGGTGGCGCATGTCCTTGATGACGTCTGACACGTCGGTATCATTCATAAACTCAATACGGTTTTCAAAGATCGACTTGCGCTGGGCGTTGACCACATCATCGTATTTCAGAACGTTTTTGCGGATGTCGAAATTGCGCTGCTCAACTTTTTTCTGGGATTGCTCAAGCGCCTTCGACATCCAGGGGTGCTGGATGGCCTCGCCCTGGCGGAAGCCGAGCGTTTTGAGCATGCCGTCGAGACGTTCCGGCGCGAAAATGCGCATCAGATCATCTTGCAAGGACACGAAGAATTTCGAGCGCCCCGGATCACCCTGACGACCGGTCCGACCCCGTAGCTGATTATCAATGCGACGGCTTTCATGGCGTTCGGTCGCCAATACGTAGAGCCCACCGGCCTCTTTGGCGTGTGACTTTTTGGTTTCGATATCCGCTGTGATTGCGTCACGTTCCTTGGCGATGGCTGTTTCGGTTGGCGGCTTGCCAATGCTGGTTTGCGACTCGATCCAGGCCTCGAGCTGCATCTCAAGATTACCGCCGAGCTGGATGTCGGTACCGCGACCAGCCATGTTGGTGGCGATCGTGACGGCTCCGGGCACACCGGCCTGGGCGACGATATATGCTTCTTGTTCATGGAAGCGCGCGTTGAGAACCTGGTGCTCAATGGGCACCAATTTCAGAATTTCTGTGAGCGTCTTGCGGGGCGGCAGTCCGGCTTTTTCGAGCTCTTCCTGCTCTGCGGTATCCTTGGGATAGAGATGGCCAAGATTATCCTTAAAGGCTTTTTTGGTGCTGAGTATTTCGGATAATTGTTCGGATTTTTCGATCGAAACCGTACCGACGAGCACTGGCTGGCCACGCTTTTGACTGTCGACAATGTCGTCGATGATCGCCGCGTATTTTTCCATCATCGTTCGATAGACTTCGTCTTCATTATCAATCCGAGCGATCGGTTTATTGGTCGGTATTTCGATCACTTCCAACTCGTAGATTGAGTGGAATTCGTCAGCCTCGGTCAGCGCGGTACCCGTCATGCCTGACAGGCGCTCATAGAGGCGGAAATAATTTTGGAAGGTGACGGAAGCCAAGGTCTGGTTTTCCGGCTGGATATCAGTGCCTTCCTTGGCCTCGATGGCCTGGTGCAAACCATCGGACAAGCGGCGGCCCTGCATCATGCGACCGGTAAATTCGTCGATCAGCATCACTTCGCCATCTTTGACGATATAATCCTTGTCGCGCTTGAAAACCTTATGAGCCTTGAGGGCCTGGTTAACGTGATGAACAAGCGAGACATTTTCGATGTCATACATGTCGCCTTCGCTGAGCAATTCGCGCTCACGCAGAAGCGTCTCAATTTCTTCATTACCGTCTTCGCTCAGGGAGACGGTGCGGGACTTCTCGTCTATTTCGTAAGCGTCTTCTGACAGCAGCGGAATGACGGCATCGATGGTTTTGTAAAAATCGGTGCGATCTTCGGTGCGACCGGAAATGATGAGCGGTGTACGCGCTTCATCGACGAGGATTGAATCGACCTCATCGACGATAACGAAGGCATGGCCGCGCTGAACCATTTCTTCTGGTGAAAACTTCATATTATCGCGGAGATAATCGAACCCAAGCTCATTATTGGTCGCGTAGGTAATATCGCAGCGATAGGCTTCGCGCCGCTCGGCGTCGCTCTTGCCGTTTGAGATGACACCGGTCGTCATGCCAAGTTGGGCAAAAACCCGGCCCATCCATTCCGCATCACGGGTGGCCAGATAATCATTGACGGTGACGACGTGGACGCCATTGCCCGGCAATGCATTGAGGTAGCTGGGCAGAGTTGCGACGAGAGTTTTACCCTCACCGGTCTTCATCTCGGCGATATTTCCGCCATTGAGCACCATGCCGCCCACCAATTGTACATCATAGGGGCGCAGACCCAGGGCGCGTCGGGCAGCCTCGCGAACCGCTGCGAAGGCTTCGGGCAGGAGATTGTCCAGCTTCTCACCGTCTTCCAGACGTTTGCGAAACTCGGGAGTTTTGGCTTTCAGAGCGTCATCGCTAAGCGCCTCAAACTCTGCTTCAAGCGCGTTAATGCTTGCTACAACAGGGTTCAACTTGCGGAGATGCCGGTCATTGGCGGTGCCGAAAAATTTGCGTACGATTGAAAGCATGTCTCTGGCTTTGCGAACTAGTGTTGGTCGATAAACTGTACCGGGATCACGTGATCGTCTGTAACAGGCACCGGCATTGCTTTAGGGCGTTAAGCTGACTTAAGGATGGGGCTATACAGTGTCAATCAAGCCGCGCGGTAAACGTCGCGCGAAAGAGGGTCTTGAATGATGACAAAATCTGCGGTGCAGGGCTTTGTGTTCTTGGTAATTGCCACAGGTTTCGTGGTCGCGTGCGGGCCGGAACCGCGAGCGACAGTTGACGGGCGCGCGGCGACGACCGGTTCGGCTGCACTGTCGGAAGGGGATCAAATTGCTGCGCGTGTTGATGATACCGTTATCTTGCGCACGGATGTTTGGCGCGAGGCACAAGCCCAATTCGGCGAAGCAGCCGGCTTACCTCCGGAACTTAGCGATGAAGACTTTGACGCAATCGTCGAGCAATTGATCGATCAGCGTTTGCTGGCACTGGAGGCTCGCCGCCGTGATTTGCATCGTACACCGGATGCGCGGCGTCAGCTGGCGCTGGCAGAAGAGCGGATACTCGGCAATGTGCTCGTTGAGACGACGTTAGAAGACGCGGTGACCGAGGAGACAATTCAGCGGATTTATGCGGAGCAAATCCGTTTGATCCCCCGCGGCATCGAAGTGCGTGCCCGCCACATCATGGTTGCGTCGCGTGAGGAAGCCGACGCGGTGAAGGCGCGCCTGGACGCGGGCGAGGATTTTGCCCAGCTGGCTGTTGCAATCAGCCAGGACAATGCGACCCGCCTTGAAGGCGGGGATATGGGGTATTTCTCAAGGCAGGGTATCTTGCCGGCCTTCGGGGCCGTGGCCTTCGCCACCGATGAAGGTGCGATATCGGAACCCTTCCAGAGCGAGTTTGGCTGGCATGTACTGACAGTGGTCGACCGTCGACAGCAACCGCCGCCATCTCTGGAAACCTTACGCGCCAATATCGTGCGCTATTACACCTTCGATCAGTTGGAGACATTGATCGTCGATTTGCGAAGCGCGGCCACAGTGGAACGTTTCGCACTGGAAGACGCAGGGGCATTTGGCGAGGCGGAAGCCGGCGATCCCTCCGATGTCGAGGCCGGTAGTCCTCCAGATTAAGGCGTGCTTAACCGTGCTTGTGAACAAGCCCTTAAGGGAGTTTTTATAGAATGATCGCGATTGGCTCAAAGCCGGTGATTAATGTGGTGGCGTGCGCGCTCCTCGATGCAGATCAACGCATCTTGTTGGCGAAGCGCCCCGCGGGAAAACCGATGGCGGGCCTTTGGGAATTTCCTGGCGGCAAAATCGAGCCGGGAGAAACGCCGGAGCAAGCGATTGTCAGAGAGTTACGGGAAGAATTGGGTGTGGAGCCCTGCGAGCGGTGCCTGCACCCCTTTGCCTTCGTCTCTCATCCCTACGAGACTTTCCACATCGTCATGCCGCTTTTCGTTTGCCGCACCTGGGACGGCTTCCCGCATCCAAGAGAGGGGCAGGAACTCGCATGGGTAAAGAAAGACAAGCTTCGAAACTATTCCATGCCGGCGGCCGATATGCCTCTGGCGGCCGAGTTGCGCGACCGTCTCTAGTCGCGACGTTGAAGCGATTTTCTGTCGACGAGCAGGGTGGGACGTCGGTGGAATATTCGATTATTGCGGTAATTGTCTCTATCGGCATCGTCGCCGGTCTGGCGATCATTGGGCCGACCGTTATGGGCATGTATGCGGACGCTGCAGCCGGATTCTAGCGACCGGCTTTTTCTCCTAAAGATTTTTCTGTCACGCCGAGCGCGTCTGCCAGCCGTGTTGTCGCGGAGCCCGGGCGCTTGGGCTTGGGTTGGTCTGGATGTGGGGCCCAGCCTGCGGCATGGATAATCTCAAACGTTGCCCGGATGCGACCGTCGGAATCACTAAAGCGTTCCGCATAAATCTCCGCGGCGCGTAAAAAAAGCGCTCGTGTGGCGGGCGTTCGTGGCCGGTTTGTCAGCACACTGGTTTCGCCCATCCCTCGGATATCGGCCATCAAAGCAAACAAATTGTCATAGCGGACGGTGATCCGATCGACGTCGGAGACCGGCAAGGTAAAGCCGGCGCGCTGAAGCAATTGCGCCATGTCGACCGGCCCCGCAAAGGGTGAGACACGGGCGTTGACGCCTTCGGTCAGTTCTGTTTCGGCGGCCATAATGGATTGGCGCAATTCGGTGAGCGTGGATCCACCAAACAGGGCAGCCGCAAAAAACCCGTCAGGTTTGAGCGCGCGATTGATTTGCACGAGCGCGCCGGGAAGGTCATTGGTCCAGTGCAGGCTTAGCGGAGCGAGGACAAGATCGAGACATTCATCGGCGATCGGTAAAATTTCCTCGTCCAGGCAAAGCGGAGATGCGGTCAGGCGTGCCGCCATTTTCGGAGACAAATCGCTCTGTGCATACCATTCCAGCTTGGTATCCATATGCCGCTCGGCCATCGTCGATGTCAGGCCGGGGCCCCCGCCCAGGATAAGGGCCCGGTCAAAGTCACGTGTGACGCTTTCCACACGGTCACACAGATCCTCAAAACAGCGTTTCGCCAAAAAGTGGTAATTGTGTATATTGCTCGCAGATCGATTTCGGCGCGTGCGGAGCAGATCGCGATCAAACAGGCAGGGAGGTGTCGATGTATCTGTGGCGTTCGGCGTCATTGGGCGGATATGCCCGTTTCAGACAGGGGACGAAAGGGGGCAGGCCATGTTGATGTCGGCACGCGCGCGTCTGTTTGATGCATTGTGGCCTCCGGCTTGCCCGGTTTCAGGCGTCGCGGTGGATCGACCGGGGCATATCAGCGCGGATATCTGGTTGGGTCTAAATTTTCTCGATGCGCCGTGGTGCGCGCTTTGCGGACTACCCTTTCCCTACACTGCCGGGGCAGGTGTGGGGCGCGGTATGGTATGCGGACCGTGCATCGCCAAACCCCCGCGGTTCGATACAGCACGGGCTCCTATTGCTTACGATGATGCGTCACGCTTTTTCATTTTGGGGTTCAAGAATGGCGGGCGTCAGGACATGCTCGTGCAGTTTTCGCGCTGGATGGCCCGTGCGGCGGCCGAAGAAATCGCGGAGGCGGACCTCATCATTCCGGTCCCGTTGCACTGGAGACGGCTGATTTCGCGTCGTTATAATCAGTCGGCTTTGTTGGCCCGTGCTTTGTGCCGGGAAACGGGGTTGCCCTTTGATGCGGATATCCTGGCGCGGAGGCGGGCAACGCCCAGCCAGGCGGGACGAAGTGTTAAGGCGAGGCGGCGCAATATGGCGGCGGCGTTTGAAATTCGCAGCGCCAGCCAACTGGCCGGGAAGGTGGTTGTGTTGGTCGATGATGTGTACACGACAGGCGCAACCGTCTCGGCCTGCACGCGAATGCTCAAATTATCGGGAGCGCGCCGTGTGCATGTTGTGACACTGGCGCGCGTTGTACGAACGCGCGACCCCACTATGTAGGGGCAAAGGAGTTTTTTGATGGCTGAAATTACAATTTACACGCGCCCAATGTGCGGTTTTTGCGTCCGCGCAGTCGCCCTTCTAAAAAAGAAGGGGGTCAAGTTCACCGAGATCGATGCTGGTTGGGATGCGGCGAAGAAGAAAGAAATGATCCAGCGCTCCGGCGGTGCTTCGACCTATCCGCAGATTTTTGTCGGTGATGTGCATATTGGCGGCTGCGATGATTTGCTTCATCTCGAACAAGCCTCCAAGCTCGATGCCATGTTGGCAATGGAGTAAGCACTGCGACAATGAGCAAGCTTGATATCGCCCTTGTGCAGATGCGGTCCGGAATCGATCCGGCCCGAAATCTGGCGGACGCTATGGATCTGATCCGGCAGGCGGCCGACAAGGGAGTCAGTTTTGTCGCGACGCCAGAGACCACCCATCTGGTCCAAAAGGACGCGGATAAGGCTTTTTCGGTGATGCATTTCGCTGACGTTGATCCGGCCGTGGCGGCGTTTTCGACGCTCGCTGCGGAGCTGGGTATCGCCCTGCTGATCGGTTCGCTCGCCGTGAAAATCGCGGACAGGCGGGCGGCCAATCGATCGTTTTTATTTGGGCCGGACGGCAGATTGATCGCGACGTACGACAAGGCGCACATGTTTGATGTCGGTCTGGGTGCGGGCGAAACCTATAGCGAGTCCACGAATTACCAGCCCGGCACTGAATCAGTGGTGGCAGGAATCGAGGGTGCGAATCTTGGGTTGTCTATTTGCTATGACTTGCGATTTGCCTATTTGTACCGCCAACTTGCGCAGGCGGGCGCGCAAATTCTGACAGTGCCCGCGGCGTTCACGAGGCCAACCGGGCGTGCGCATTGGGAGGTGTTGTTGCGCGCCCGGGCGATTGAAACCGGCTGTTACGTGATCGCCCCCGCGCAAGGTGGATTGCACGAGGATGGTCGACGCACTTATGGGCATTCGATGATTGTTGCGCCCTGGGGCGATATAGTTGCCGAGCTTGATCACGACGCGCCAGACGTGTTGGTGTCGCGCCTGCACATCAACAAAGTTGACGAGGCCCGACGCCGAATTCCGGCCCTGACCCACGATCGCGACCTGACGGGACCTGTGGTGAAATGATCAAATATGCGTTGCGATGCGAACATGATGATCGCTTCGAGGCCTGGTTTGCCGACAGTTCGGGCTATGACGATCAGGCGGCGCGTGGACTGATCGAATGTCCGGAATGCGGTTCAATCAAGATTTCGAAAGCCATTATGGCTCCGGCCGTCGCCACCTCTCGCAAACGCGAGGCGACGCCGCAACACCAGTTGAAGGAAATCGCTGGCAAGGTGCGCACGCATATTCGCAATAATTACGATTATGTCGGCAATGAATTTGCAACCGAGGCGCGCGCCATGCACGATGGCGATAAGCCTGAACGCCTGATTTATGGCGAAGCGTCACCTAAAGAAAGCAAGGCCCTCAAGGATGAGGGCGTGCCGGTGACACCGTTGCCGGACGCACTGACCCCTGTGCCGCCGAAGAAGGTGAATTGACTACCAGTAGGGCCCGCAAACCAGTGCGCGCTGCACACCCGGCTTCAACTCACCCAGGCCGTCGACCAGTTTTTCATAGCCGAGCAAAACGTCGGTGATCTGACCGGAATAGCGGATGGCGGTTTCGCGCATCATGCCCAGCATTGGCCAACCCCACAGGGACGAAACGGTCACGCCATCCTGAACGAAATTGGGATCGGTCAGGAAGGAGCAGGCGATCACGGCTTCAACGGGACTGCGATTGGTGGCGCTGCCGCCGATCAGATCGATGACCACGGACTGATCGGGGATCAAATCCTTGAGGTGCTCGTCGCTGATCAGAAAATTTCGCCCCCGCAGCTCGGGCGATTGCTCGGCGCCATTGATAACGAGGTCTACATCCTTGAGCCAGAAATCGATGCGGCCCTTGGCAGTGTGGGCGCGGCCGAGCACATGGATTTCATTGATGCCGTTTTGGTGCAGCTCGTCCATCGCGCCCTGGGCGACATTGCCGTAGCCGAGCACGATTGCCTTGGCCTGGGACAGGTCGAGATCGGGCTTGTTCTGCTTGAGCAGCTCGACGCCGTAGCGGGCACCGGCCTGACCGGTCTCGTGCAAACACTGAATACGGCGCAGGCCAAATTCAGAGGGCGGGTGGCTTTGGCGATAGGCCGCGATTGCGGACGCGCCCCGAGTGTTTTCGAATTCAGCCATGTCGAAGAGCACAGTGCCGGCGTCCTTCAGGCGGTCGAGTATGCCGTGTGGATCTTGGAAGGATTTGCTGTCGTAGAAATACAGGGCATCAGGGCCGCTCACGTCGAGCTGCTCGAAGGTAAGGTCTGGCTGGATCACGCGCATGGAGCGCGGATTGCGATTGCCGCAGCGGCGAATCGCGCCGCGTAGGCGCTCACTCCAGCCGATTACCCGAACCCGCAGACCGCCAATCGTGTTGTTCTCGAAATAGGGCTTCAGCGCTGTGGCCATGGACTGGCGGCCCAGAATGGCCTCATCCGTGTTGACCTTGGGAGATTCCGCGATCTCCTCCATCGCGATGACATTGATGCGCTTGTCCTCGAGCAATTTGGCCCGGTCCGGGTAGGAGCCGAAATGCGCCATGCAGAACAACGTGCAGCCCGATTTCATCTGCTCGATTGAGGCGAGGGCGGGGCCCTTGAATTTGATAATGATCTGCTTGTCGCAATAAATCTCGTCGGCGGATTGCATCATGGCTCCGGCAGCGATGTATTCCTCGTCGCTGAAACCAACACCTTCTCCAGCACCGTGTTCGACGAATACTTTGAGCCCTGCTGAGACCAGTGTCCCAACGTTTTCCGGTATCAGCGCGACACGCTTTTCAAGCGCACCGGGATTTTCCGGTGACTCGATTTCACGGGCGAGTGCGATGCTGGTGAAGGCAGGATGAGTCAGGGACATGATCAACTCGCGTCTGGGAAATTGCTGGCAAGTAGTGCTGGATAAGCGGCTTAACGTCGGTGGTCAAACGGGCGGAGCGGCCTATCCCACTTTCTTGGCAATCAGCATGTAGTTTACATCGGTATCGCCGCTCATCGACCATTGATCGTTGAGAGGGTTGTAGCTGACACCAACAGGCTGGTCGGGCTGCATGCCGCCTTCGCGCAGGGCGGCGATGATCTGGCGGGGTTGGACCAGTTTGTGGAAGCGGTGCGTGCCACGCGGCAGCCAGCCCATCACCCATTCCGCGCCGACGATCGCAAGCGCGAAGGCCTTGGACGTTCGGTTGATCGTAGCGCAGATCATCAGGCCGCCCGGGCGCACCAATTGGGCGCAATCGACCAGGAATGTGTGCGGATTGGCGACGTGTTCCATGACTTCCAGATTGAGGACAACGTCGAAGGGTTTTTCGCCGATTTCGATCAATTGCTCGGCGACGCCGTGGCGGTAATCAATGTCGAGGTCCTGCTCTTCGGCATGGACGCTGGCGGTCTTGATATTGGCTTCGGCGGCATCAACGCCGGTGACTGACGCGCCAAGACGCGCCATTGGCTCGGAGGCGAGGCCGCCGCCACACCCGATGTCGAGAATACGCAAGCCCTCAAATGGCCGCTCTCCGGAAAGCCCGAAATGATCGCAGATCGCATCGCGGATAAAACCAAGACGGACCGGGTTGAATTTGTGCAGCGGCTTGAATTTGGAATCCGGGTCCCACCATTCAGCGGCGATACGAGAGAATTTCTCGACTTCCTCGGGGTCAATCGACGGGCGTGCCAATGTTTCAGGACCGGTAGCGGCAGTCATTATGTGTTCTCCTGTGGCGCGATCGCGCGACAAATTGCGTTCAGGCGTTGCGTAGCAAGTCATGCCCGCGTAGGAAACCGGCAATTGAAGTGCATAATCTGTATGCCGTTCCAACTGGGCCACACTATGGCCCTGACTGATCAGATAATCGAGCCGGGTGCGACGATATGCTGCTGCCTTGTCACAACAGTGACCGCGGCAATTTCATCGGATGTGCTGGTTGAGCGTGAGGGATGTCGGGGATGACACGTGTCGTCGCGAAATTTGGTGGAACTTCGGTCGGCTCGGTTGAGCGGATCAGGCATTCTGCCGGGTTGATTGCCGCGGCTGTGGCCGACGGTGAGACGCTGGCGGTTGTGGTTTCGGCGATGAGCGGCGAAACGGATCGCCTTCTGGGTCTTGCCGGTGAATTTGGTGCGGCGCTGGGTGATGAAGAAACCGATGTGGCGCTGGCGGCCGGTGAACAGGTTTCGGCTGCGCTGATGGCATTGGCGCTGCGCGAACACGGATTGCAGGCGCGTTCCTTTCTGGGCTGGCAGGCTCCGGTGTTTACCGACGGCCCGCCTGGCGCGGCACGAATTGCCGGGATGGATTCTGTGGCCTTCGAAACAGCTATGGATGCGGGCATTGTGCCGGTTCTGGCCGGATATCAGGGCGTTGCGGAGAATGGTCGGCTGAGGACGTTGGGGCGCGGAGGCACGGATTTGTCGGCGGCTGCACTCGCAGCGGCGCTGGGCGCGCGGTGCGATATCTATACCGATGTAGATGGTGTTTTCACGACTGACCCGCGAATCGAGCCCAAGGCGATGCGGATCGATGCGATAAGTCATGATGAAATGCTGGAATTGGCTGCACAGGGCGCAAAGGTTTTGCAGCCCCGCTCCGTAGAATTTGCCAAGGCCCGCGACGTGCGGATGCGAGTCTTGTCCAGTTTCCTCGATGCTGGTGCCAGTAAGGGGACAGAGATTGTTGCGGTCGGCGATATTGCCGAGCGCCGTATCGTGTCCGGTGTTGCCTACGCCCGCGATCAGGCACGCTTGGCATTGCTGGGGGCTTCTGGAAAATCTGATATGGCGCGACAGGCTTTTGAGGCATTGGCCAGTGCCGAGGTCGGCGTGGATATGATCGTGCAGGCTCAGGCGCGGACACCGGGAAGCGTGAATCTGGAATTTTCTGTCGCCCACCGGGATCTTGATCGGGCGCAGACGGCGCTTGAAGCGGCCTTGCCGAATGCCCAATTAAGCAGCGAAACCGGTCTGGCAAAGGTGTCTGTGGTCGGTGCGGGCCTGCGTCAGCGTGCGGATGTGGCGCGGTCGCTTTTTGGGGTGCTCGGGGAGAGCGGAATCGTCGTAAAGGTGCTGGCGACTTCGGAAATCAAGATTTCCGCATTGATTGAAAACGACGCTGTCGAACGTGCCGTGCGGGCCTTGCACGCGGCCTATGGACTGGATCAAGGGTAAGTATGCTGAGAACGAATGATCATCTCTCCGCGGATCCGCGCCGATTACTGACACGCATGCGTCAGTTGATGGCTGTGCAGGAAAACGCCCAGGAACGTCTCGACCATCTGACGGATTTGATCGCGGAAGAAGCTGGCTGGGATGTATCGTCGATCTATTTGCAGCGCCGGTCAGGTGCACTGGAATTATGTGCCACGCATGGTCTGGACGGGGCGTCGGTTCACAAGGTGAGCCTGCAGCCCGGAGAAGGCCTGGTTGGTTTGGTGGCGCGTCAGGCGCGGCCGCTGGCCGTCGAGAATGCGCAGGACCACCCTTCATTTTCCCTGAAGCCGGAGACCGGTGAGAAAGCGTTTCATACCTTCGTTGGTGTGCCGATCTTGCGCGGTGGCCGTCTGGTGGGTGTGCTGACAGCGCAATCGCGCGAAGTTCGTGTGACCCAGGAAGAAGAAATTGAAACCCTACAAACTGTAGCGATGATCCTGGCGGAAATTATCGCATCTGGTGATGTGATTGAAGCCGAGGAGATGGCCGAGCTGGATGTGCGCCAGTCCCGCGCCGAGCGGTTTCAGGGCGGCGCCTATTCGAGCGGCGTGGCGATGGGTGTCGCGGTTTTATATGAGCCACATGTGGGCTCGGAACATCTCATTGCTGATGACAGTAAAGATGAGGATGCTCGCCTGCAGACGGCTCTCAAAGCCTTGCGTGCCTCGGTTGACGATATGTTGGCCGGCGGCCGTGTTCCCCTGGGCGGCCCCACACGGGATGTGTTGCAGGCCTATCGCATGTTTGCCAATGATCAGGGGTGGGTCGAGCGTTTGCGCGAGGCGGTTAAGTTGGGGCTGACTGCTGAGGCGGCAGTGGAGCGGGTTCGAAATGAGAATCGTGCCCGGCTGATGAAATCGCCGGATCCGATTTTCCGCGAACGGCTGCATGATCTGGAAGACCTAGCCAGCCGGTTGTTGCGTCACCTCGATGGCGGCGCATCGCTGCTACCTGATCTGCCCGAAGATGCCATCATTATCGCTCGCAATATTGGCCCGGCCGAAATGCTCGATCTGGACCGGAGCAAGATCCGTGGCATTGCATTGGAAGAGGGCTCTGCCTCGTCTCATGCGGCAATTGTCGCCAAGGCGATGGGAATTCCGCTGGTGGGTCGTCTGGAGGGTTCGCTGGACCGGGCCGAGGAAGGCGATACGATCATTCTCGATGGTGAGTTTGGGCTGTTGCACATTCGCCCAGCCAATGAAGTTATCGAGACCTATAAGGAGCGTATGCTGGCGCTCTCGGAACGCAAGCAGGCCTATGCAGAGCTGCGTGGCCCGGCGATTTCGCTGGATGGGCAGCGCATTGCACTCAGCCTCAATGTGGGTCTGCTTATCGAGATGACCCAGTTGGAAGAAACCGGTGCGGACGGGGTGGGCCTGTTTCGTACCGAATTTCAGTTCATGGTATCTGAGACGCTGCCGCGCCTGGATTCTCAAGGCAAGATCTACAAATCCGTTATGGATGCGGCCGGCGACAAGCCGGTGATATTCCGAACGCTTGATTTGGGTGGCGACAAGGTCGCCCAGTTCGCGCCATCGACGGTGGAGCCAAACCCGGCCCTGGGCTGGCGCGCAATCCGCATGGGATTAGATCGTCCCGGCCTGCTGCGATACCAGCTGCGCGCTCTGATACGGGCCGCCGCCGGCCGATCCTTGCATGTAATGTTTCCAATGATCGCGACACCCTGGGAAATGCGAGCGGCCCGGGAAATGTTTGAACGCGAATTGCAACACGCAGAGCATCGCGGACACGCTATTCCAAGCGATGTGAAAGTCGGCCTGATGCTGGAAACACCCGCAATGGCCTGGGCGGTCGAGCACGTCATCGATGCGGTCGATTTCGTCTCCGTCGGCGCAAATGATCTGATGCAATATTTCTTCGCGGCTGATCGGCAAAATTCCCGGGTTTCGGACCGATATGATGTTTTGAGCCCGTCGGCCCTCACATTGCTAAAGCGCGTACGTGATGTCTGCGCGGCTCATGATACGCCGGTGTCGGTCTGCGGTGAAATTGCGGCGAAACCGCTCGAGGCGGCAGTTTTGATTGGTCTCGGTTATTCCAGCCTGTCCATGTCTGGAAATAATATTGGCCCGGTGAAGAAGATGATATCCGGCCTCGATGTCGAAAAATTGACACACTGGCTCGCGGCCAGAACGGACAGCCCCGCAGATAGCTTGCGACCCTTGCTGCTCGAGGCGGGCGAAGAGGCGGGTTTGCCCCTGGATGTGATTGATGCGAACCCGCAAATCCAGTAAGCATTTGACTTAATTCGACCCGGGGGAGTGGTTTTGGTCCATCTTAGTGCGCCCTATATTTTGTTGCGCAAGATAGCGCTTGGCGCAGGGTGTGTTGTCTTTCTGGCGGCGATTGCGCATGCCGGTTTGTGGATGTTTTTCTATGAGGGCTATCTGCCGTGGCTCGAACGTCTCCTGTCTTGGGATGAAGATTTCGAACGCCCCGGTATCGCTATGGCTTGGTGTTTGGTCGCGCTTGTCGTGCTTGGTGCAGCTGGGCTCTATATGGGCCGGCGCGCGCTCGATATCTTCAACCTCCCGGAACGCTGGGGGATCTGGCAGACCGGGTTTCTTGTCTGGTTTGCGGCTTGGGCACTCGCTCCCTTTGTCTTTCAGCTACGTATTTGGGAAGATGAAGATGGCATTCTGGAGTGGTTGACCTTCTGGAATGTCGGAATTGCCGGTCTAATCGTGTTATTCGTCGCACTCAAAAATCGCTCGGTAATGTTTGGTATCGCGGCACTGGCCCTGTGCTTTTATGCGGGTGAAGAGATTAGCTGGGGGCAGCGTGTTTTTGGGCTCGTTACGCCCGACTGGTTGATTGAAAGCAATCACCAACAAGAAACAAACCTCCACAATCTGATCCCGGTTTTGAGCATAGGTTATCTGATATTCTTCACAATTATCGCGCTGTTTGTCTCCGAAAACCGGTATTTTCTGAAGCTGATGAAAGAGCGGAATTTAGTCTCGAGTGCCGAAGGAGATCTGCTTACACACTGTCTGGATTTGCCGCTCCTTGCTATTTTGCTGTTCATCACGGGGTTTATCGGCGGCTATTCCAATGAGCTGGCCGAAGTCTTGTTTGCCAGTATCACAATCGCGATTGCACTTCGATTGGCGCTGCCGGAGCCAATAACTACCTCTCCCTCAAACTGACCCGCGATCGCGAGGGACGTTGCCTTGTCTGCCGGTGTCATCGATCCGCTCCGTCTGGGATGGTTCTGACGGATCTTAAATTGTCGAGGCCTGCTCCACGTCGGACAGATTTAGCTGTTATTTCAATCGAGCCTGGTCAGTAGGCCTAATCGAAATGCAACGGCGCTTTGGCACAGCGCTTGCGTTGGACGGTGGAGAATAAATCGACAGTTCAGAATTTAGTAAACCGACTGTTGATAAGCGGGAGAAGATTTGTTCTTATAGGGATATGCGCAGGAAAAAATCTCCTGACACGCGTATTTTTGAGTTCAGATCGCTCAAGAGTAGAAAGAGCGGCTTAGAGTATGGTGGGTGAGACGATGAATGCGGGATTTGTTCCCGTCGACGCCGTGTTTTCTGGCGACGGTGCCGGCTATATGCTTATGTCTGCAGGTGAGAGACTGCGCGAGGCGAGGGCCAAGGTTGGCCTGACGCTCGATAGCGCGGCCGCACAAACACGTATCCGTCGCGATTACCTTGAAGCCCTTGAAGGCATGGATGCCCGCGGCTTGCCAGCACGCGCCTATGCCATTGGATATCTTCGCACTTATGCTGGCTTTTTGGGGTTGGACGCGCCGGCGCTGGTTGAACAGTTCAAGCGTGACGTTGATACCGAGACTGGGCGCGCGGAACCCTCCGCCGCGGCACCCTCCATTAAAGAGATTAAACTGCCGCGAGGCGTTTTTGGTGCCGTCCTGATTTTGGCCAGTGTTGGGGCGATTGCCTGGTGGTATTCCGATTTATCAACGGGTAGTCCGACCTTCGATACCTTGCCGACAGCGCCCAATACGGCACCGGAATGGGCACAGGCCAATTTCACTACACGAACGACCGAATCCAGCGTGGATAATATCTGGTCTGAACTGCCGCTTGGGCAGGCGACTAATGCGGCGACATCCCTGGTCATGCGTGCGGTGCAACCCACCTGGCTGGAAGTGCGCGACCGGTCTGGTCGTATCCTGTTTTCAAGAGAATTGATCGCAGGGGAAGTTTACCGGGCCAATGAATCTGGACTGACTGTTTCGGCGACGAATGCTGGCGCAATTGAGCTGGAAGTTGATGGTGAGGCCCGTGGCCTGTTGGGTGAAACCGGCGCTCCGGTCGAAAACTTTGCGGTGGTCGCTGCTGCTGTTGAAGTCGTGCCCGCTGAATAAACCGGCTGCCAAGCTCGCAAGCCCGACATAATCTCGCTATAGCCTGTCCCCAAGCACGCGTCGTCGTGGTGTCAGCCTGTGAAGAGATAACCTCATGTCCGCTCCCTCCAAAGATCCCCGTTCTGTCCGCCCCTGGCGCATGATTGAGCGACGCAAGAGTCGCAAAATCAAAGTCGGTGATCTTGAAGTGGGCGGGGACGCACCGATCAGCGTGCAGACGATGACCAATACGCCGACCAGCGATGCGAGCGCGACGATTGATCAGATCCGGCGCTGCGAAGAGGCTGGTGTGGATATGGTGCGTGTGTCGTGTCCGGATGAAGCGTCGACGGCCGCCATGCCGGAAATTGTTCGCGCTGCGAGTGTGCCGCTGATTGCCGATATTCATTTCCACTACAAACGCGCCATCGAGGCGGCACAGGCCGGGGTGGCTTGCCTGCGGATCAATCCGGGCAATATCGGTTCGATGGACCGGGTGCGCGACGTGGTGCAGGCGGCCAAGGATCATGGCTGCGCGATCCGCATTGGGGTGAATGCGGGCTCGCTGGAGAAGCATTTGCTGGAGCAGTTTGGCGAACCGTGCCCGGACGCGATGGTGCAAAGCGCGCTGGAACATGCGCGAATTCTCGATGATCTGGACTTCGATAATTACAAAATTTCCGTGAAGTCCTCCGATCCTTTCATGACGGTCGCGGCCTATCAGCAGCTCTCGGAGGCCACCGATGCGCCGCTGCATCTGGGCGTAACCGAGGCTGGTGGCACGCGAATCGGCACGGTGAAATCCTCCATCGGCATCGGCTCGATGCTGTGGGCCGGGATAGGAGACACCATCCGGGTTTCTCTATCGGCGGAGCCGGAAGAGGAAGTGAAGGTCGGTTTCGACATTCTCAAATCGCTGGGCCTGCGCACGCGCGGCGTCAATATTATCGCCTGCCCATCCTGTGCACGGCAGGGGTTTGACGTGATCCGCACGGTGGAGACGCTGGAGGCGCGATTGGCGCATATCTCGGAGCCGATATCACTGTCGATTATCGGCTGCGTGGTCAACGGGCCGGGCGAAGCTCTGATGACCGATCTGGGATTCACAGGCGGCGGCGCCGGTCGCGGCAAAGTCTATGTTTCGGGCAAGCCGGATCACAATACGACCAACGAAGAAATGATTGATCATATTGTGGAATTGGTTGAAGGGCGCGCCGCCGAGTTACGCGAAACAACCGCAGATACGGAAGCAGCAGAATGACCATCCTCTACGGTCTGAAAAACTGTGACACCTGCAAGAAGGCGCTCAAGGCGCTGAGTGCGGCGGGAATCGAGCACAGCTTTGTCGATATTCGCGCCGAAACTGATCTGGCGGCGAAAGTGCCGGGATGGTTGGTGGTGGTGGGCGGCAAGACCTTGCTCAATTCGCGATCGACGACCTGGCGGGGGCTCTCCGATGAGGAGAAGGCTGGCGCTGAAAACGATCCTGCGCCATTGCTGATTACCAACCCCACCCTGATCAAACGTCCCGTCATCGAACATGGCGACGACGTGCTGGTTGGTTGGACGCCGGCGACCCAGTCTGCGCTGGGGCTCTAGCGCGTGCCGGTTGAGATCTGGCTGGCTTATGTGGGCACGGTGGTGGCGCTGATGAGTACGCCGGGGCCGAGTCATGTGCTGATTTTGTCCAACAGCCTGTCCAACGGTTTCCCGCGTGCGACGGCGACCATTGCCGGGGATTTGACGGCGAATATGCTGCAGATGCTGGCAGCCGGGTTGGGCGTTGCTGCGCTGGTGTCGCGGTATGCCTCGGCGTTGACGGTGATCAAATGGCTGGGTGCGGCGTATCTGGTGTGGCTGGGTATTTCCATGATCCGGCGCGGTTCCACGGGAGTTGGCGAGGTGGGGCACGAGCAACGCCCGCTGCACACATTATGGCTGCAAGGGTTTGTGACCTCGGCCACGAACCCCAAGGCGATTGTCTTCTTTGCCGCTGTTTTCACACAGTTTATCGATCCGGGCCTGGCCTTCTGGCCGCAATTTATTGCGCTATCACTGACCTATATCGTGATGGATGGCTTTGTGCTGACCCTGTACGGGACGGGGGCACATTGGGTGGCCAGCCATATGGAAGGTCCGGGGCGGATCCTGCTCAACCGTGTGGCCGGCGGTTTCATGATCATCGCCGCGCTGTTGTTG
This sequence comes from Maricaulis sp., assembly GCA_029251785.1. Lineage (GTDB taxonomy): Bacteria > Pseudomonadota > Alphaproteobacteria > Caulobacterales > Maricaulaceae > Maricaulis. Next base: position 83,700 of record JAQXCQ010000126.1, read on the forward strand.
GCGCTTAAGACATTGAGCCATTCATGACGGACGAAACCCTAAAACGTGAATGCTCAATCGATTTGAGCTTTCCATTCTATCCCCATGAAACAGCTGGGGAGCGTTTGCGGACGATTGCCGATTATATGGAGCGCGAGGGGCTGGGCGGCGAGCTGTATCTCGGCGGGCGATCTGTTGAGTTGCTGGAGGCTAAAATTGCCGATATTATCGGCAAGCCTGACGCCGTATGGTTTCCAACGGGCACGATGGCCCAGGGTGTGGCAGCGCGTCTATATTCGCAGCGAACAGGGCGACGTCAGATACTGCTTCATCCCACCTCGCATCTGGAGCTGCACGAAAGTGGCAGCTATGCGCACGTGCACGGATTGAATGCGAATATGATCGGCGAATGGTCGAGACCGCTGGTCGCTGACGATCTGCAGGCGGATGCCGCCTGTGCGATCATCGAGCTGCCTCAGCGCCACAATGGCGGCGCGCTTCCCAACTGGGACGAGCTGACAAATATCAAGCAGCGCGCGGCAGAGCTTGATGTGCCACTGCACATGGACGGTGCGCGGATCTGGGGCACGCGCCCGTTTTATGGCAACCGGTCTTATGCCGAAATATCCGAAGGTTTTTCCTCAGTTTATGTCTCGTTTTATAAGGAGATAGGCGCACTAGCCGGTGCAGCCTTGTCTGGGGATTCTGACTTTTGCGAGGAAGCCCGCACCTGGCGAGCGCGGATGGGTGGATTGACCGTTGCGCCCTGGCCGGCCGTGCCCGATACCCTGCGATTGCTAGAGCGTCGGCTGCCCATGATGCCGGATTTCGTAGCGCAGACTGGCAAGCTTGCCGCATCTCTGGCTACGATTGATGGCGTCGTTGTGACGCCGGAGCCGCCGCATGTGAATATGATGCATGTGCAGTGGGCGTGTGATGCCGAAACAGCGAAGGCGGCGCGCGATGAGGCGGCAAGACAGACCGGTGTCTGGTTGTGTGGCAGTGTCTGGGCGCTCGAGCGTGACGATAGGTGTGCCATGGAATTGGTGATTGGCGAGCGGGCGTTGAGCTATGATCATCAGCCGATCGTCGATGCCGTTACGATCATGATGCAGACAATCAGAGCTGCTCGCAGAAACTGATCTTGAAGCCGGGGCAGGCCGGCGCTTAGTCAACCAGCGGGAAGAGTTCTAGCCGCCTCTCGAGGATTTCGCCATCGCGACGGATGGTGATGTCGAGCGTCAGGCTGTCGCCGCGATCGCAGCCGCGCGTGGCGACGGGGGCACCATTCCAGTGGGTGATGATGTCGCCAGCCTGCACGTCGACGCGGCTAGCCGGCGTATCTTCGAGAACATCCGCGACCCGGAATCCGTCGGGGTGACTGCCCAATACGATCCCATGACCATAGACCGGATCAAATGTGATGATTTGATCGGGATCTACGGGAAGGATGCGGACGCGTTCATTTTCCTGGTCGAAGGTCCAGACGAAATGCTTCATCACTTCGCCACCAAACAATTCGGTGCCGGGGGTGGATTGCAGCGTGGGTGTTTGCAGCACGTAGTCGCCAAAGGTGACATTCTCGCGAGCGCGCGCGGCCTGGCGACGCTCAATCTCGGTCAGGCGTGTGGCGGCACCGGTATCGCGTGGCGGGCTGACCGTCTCGAAACGATTCAGGTTTCGCACCACGATATCGCTGCGGGCGGCCCCGCTATCAATCAACATGCGGCGCGTGCGGTTTGAGAAGCGCATGCGAAGCCAGGGTCGATAATCAGGACCGCTGGCATTGAAGATGGTTTCATTGTCAGGTCTTGGCAGTTCGCCGCTTTCAATGCGCATTTCGCTGCGGCCATAGTCCAGCGTCAGAAGGAAGTCGTCGAGAGCCCCAAACGACATGATGCCATCAATCTCGCGACCGAGCGCACGTGAGAGGTGATCGAGTTCGCGGGCGCGTACGGGCAGGCGATTAAAGGTGAGGGGGCCGGATGTGGCATCGCGGATATTGACGCGGTCGCCGGTTTCGACCCTGGTGTCCGAGACGCGCTCCAGACTGTCGGGGTCGACGATGGAATAGCTGGCACCGGTATCGTGCAAAAACCAGAGGGTTCTTCCGTCTGGATAGCCTTCCCGATCGGTTAGCGTCACCGGGATAAAGAAATACCCATCGCACATTTCAGTGGGGATGATGCGGACGTCGCTCGTCTCGGTGGGGCTGGCTTCGTTGGAGGCGGCTTCCTGTTGGGCGCAGGCGGCGCTGGAAAGCAGAATCGAAAAGGCTAGTGCGCGATACATCATTCAGCTATTCCCCATGATCTGATCGCAAGATAAATCAGTTTGCTTCACCGCCAAGGGGGAAACGTCCCGATGAAATCCATCTGTGTCTATTGTGGTTCCAATGCTGGGTCAGATCCGGCTTTCACCGACGCGGCGATTGCCGTCGGACAACGTTTGGCTCAGCGCGATGTGACGCTGGTCTATGGTGGCGGCCGCGTCGGCCTGATGGGCCAGGTGGCGGACGCAGCCATGAATGCGGGTGGCGAAGTTGTCGGTGTGATCCCGGAATTTATGGCGATCAAGGAAGTGGCGCATTTCGAGCTGACCAAATTGCACATCGTTGAATCCATGCATGCGCGCAAGGCGATGATGGTGGAGCTCTCCGAGGGGTTCATCGCCATGCCCGGCGGTATCGGAACGATGGAAGAGCTGTTTGAAGTCTGGACCTGGGGTCAGCTCGGTCAGCATCCACACCCGTTTGGTCTGCTCAATATCAATGGCTATTACGATGATCTGGTGGCCTTCCTGGACGGGATGACGACGAAGGGTTTTCTCAAGCCTGAGCACCGGGGAGCACTGATCGTCGCAGATAATGTGGATGATTTGCTGGATGCGTTTGAGCGCTATGAAGCGCCGCTTGCGGATGTGCGGCTAAAGACCGCGCAAACCT
>JAQXCQ010000130.1 GCA_029251785.1 Maricaulis sp.
GAACGCGCCTGCGTCCTCCCATTCAGAATAGATCCGTTGTTCGGCGTCCTGGGGACGAAATGTTTTTTCCATCATGATCCGCGCATAATTAAAGGGCACCGACGCTTCCGTCGATGCCCTTTAGTGAAATCAGGTAAGCGAGAGACAGTTATCAGCGATGACGCGAGACGCGGGCGATTTCCGCCTGCACCTGTTCTTCGACGACGCGTGGCAAATTGGTGTCGAGCCATTCCTTGAGCATCGGACGCAGGAGCGCGCGAACAACGCCCTCCAATGTCTTGCCTTCCTCATCGGAAATCCGAATGGATTCAGATAGGTTGTGGAAGGAGCCCATCGTCGCAGCGGTGGCCGGATCGCCCATAATGCCCGCTTCAACTTCGTGATCCAGAGCGGAGAAATCAATCTCCGGCTCAGGCTCGGGAAGAATTTCTTCTACTTCATCGACGACCAAAAGGTCGTCGTCCATATCAATTGGGGCTGGTTCGTCGACCATGTCGGTCAGCTCGAGGACATCTTCTTCCTCGGCAGCTGGCTCCTCTTCGGGAAGCGGCGCGTCGAACATATTGTCCACGGCATCCTGACCCAGATCTTCATCGGGTGCAGGTTCCGCGGCCGCGGCAGCTTCTTCAGCCGGCGCTTCGTCCTCGTCCTCATTAATGATCCGACGGATCGAAGACAGAATTTCTTCCATCGATGGTTCGTTTTCGGCGCTTTGCTCTGCCATGGGTTCGAACGTCCTTAAGGTCGACTTCTCTTACGAGGCGAATAAACCGGTCCTGAGCACGCGTGTCCAGTCCGAGATTCGGTTTTAGGCTAATTCCAGGGCGTTAAGTCAAAGTTAGTGATGCCTGAACGCCGTGTCTGGTCTGCCGGATTGTACAATTCGACCCCCAACTGCAGTCTGTCGGCGGAAGCGGCCCCCATGGCCTGCATGAGGCGATAACCGGCCACATAGGCATCGCGTTCCGAGGAAACCAGTGTCAAACGTGATTCGAGCAATTCTTGTTCGGCATCAAGCACATCAAGCGTTGTTCGAATGCCCACATAGGCCTCCTGCTCGACACCATCGAGCGCGATCTCATTGGCCAATGCAGCCTGACGGCTGGCGTCAATAACGGCCAGGGATGCGACATATCCATTCCACGCGACGGACACACCTTCGACGACCTGCCGGCGCGCTTCCCGCACCTGATGGCGCGATTGTTCCTCCTGTGCGAGCGCGGAACGCACGCGGGAACCATTCAACCCACCGGTGAATAATGGCACGGTGACTTGGGCGGTCACCTGGGTGCTGTCGCGGATATCTCCAGAGTATGAGCTATCGCGTGCGGAGGAGGTGGTGGCCCGTAAGCTGACTTCGGGACGCATGGCACCGCGCGCAACGCGTACACCCTGACGGGACGCCTCTTCGGCGTGTTGAGCAGCGTTTAATTGCGGATTATTGGCGAACGCATATTCCGCCGCATCAGCGAGATTGTCGGGCAAGGACGGCAGAGCTGGTGGATTTTGCAAACTTGCCGGCGGCTGACCTGTGACGCGCTCATAGGCGGCGCGGCTGATCGCCAATTGTGCCTGAGCACCGGCCAGCTGGGCCTGGGTGCTGGACAGACGTGCCTCGGCCTGGGCGACGTCGGTGCGGGTGATCTCACCGACTTCGAAACGATCCCGCGCCGCTTGCAGATGTTGGGCGAGTACATTGGCATTGCTGCGACGGATATTCACCACTTCCAGATCGCGACGGACATCAACAAAGGCCGTGACCGCGTCCACGAGAACAGCCTGTTCAACACTGCGCAGATTTTCCCGACCCAGCATCACCAGCGCCGAGGCCTGGTCGATCGCGCCGCCGGTGCGGCCACCGCGATAAATCGACTGGGTGGCGGTCAGTGAGTAATTTTTTGGAGTGGAGTCTGTCACGCTATTGGATGAAACGGGCGTTCCGGAGATTACAAATGTGCTCTCCGTCTCAGAGTGCTGATCCGTTATCGAAGCATTGGCCGAGAGCGACGGGAACAATACCGAGCGCGCCTGAATATAACCTTCGTCGGTGGCCCGAAGGCGGGCTCGTTCCGCCAACAGCGTCGGATTGGTATTATACGCCTGAGACATAGCATCTTCCAGCGACTGAGCATTTGCACCTGCCCCAATCGCCAACATGGACGCGCCGCAAACCAATGCCGCTGCCAAACCCTTAAATCGCTTCATCTCATCCCTCACTCGATTGCAGACGGAATCAGCCTGCCTGACCACAATAGCGCACGAAACCCCGCACGTCCGAAAACACTCTACAGTGCGGATATAGACATACCAACATTAAAAGTGAACAGTGTTCACTCTGATTTTTCGGTAATGTTCACCACGCAAACCAGCTACGGTTCAGCGCTGGAAATCCGTCGCTCTAATGCGTCGCCAAAACCCGCTCAGAGCGCAAAGGCTTTTTCTGCTTCAAATCCGGGCAAGAGAGATGCGTTGGAATCAAACACAACTCGTTCTCCGATTCCCGCATCAGAACAGGTAAATACGGTTGCTTTACCGATGGGCCCACGGCGAATAACGGCGACCAATCTGCCACCCTCAGATAATTGTTCGAGCCAGGCGGCGGGCACTTCATCGATCGATCCATTGACGAAAATCACGTCAAAAGGCCCCTGCCCGGGCACGCCGGCTTTCAGCTCACCCTTGATCACAACAGCGTTATCCGCGCCAGCAGCCGACAAAAGATCGGAGGAACGCGATAGCGAATCCTCATCATCTTCAAGACCGACCACTGTTTCAGCGAGGCGCGCCAGAACCGCGCAGGAATATCCGCGCCCGCCGGCAATATCGAGCACCAGTTCACCGGGTTTGATATCAGCCGCCTGAATCAGTTTGGCCATATCTCGCGGACGCATCATCACCCGGTTTTCACCGGTGATCACTTCACCATCGGCATAGGCTGTCGCCAGCCGCGAGCGCGGGGTGAAGGCGTGACGATCAACATGCATAAACGCTGCAAGGATACTGCCATCGGTTACGTCGGAGGGACGGATCTGACAATCCACCATGTGGTTGCGCGCCTGGTCGAATTCGCTCACGGATCTCTCCTCGTCCGGAAAATGAAGCCTTCCGCGGTGGTATATCCCGCTCCGCGCGCCTGCGGCAAGCATTGTGCTGCGCGCATATTGCCTCAGGCCTGCAAAATTGTGGTCCGTGACAGCGGGCAGAAAAAACTTGCGACGCTGCGCACCCACCCACATCGTGTATTCTCGGCAGGCACAGCACCTGAATGCCGTTTTATCTGAGGGAGTGTTTATGCGCAGAACCCTATTGAATATCGCGACCGTTTTGCTGACCGGCACATGCGGGCAAGCCCTCGCGCAAGATGTTGTGGCCGTTGATCAACCCGTCGAAGCCTGCCCCGCCTTTGATGTGGTGCGCCACAATGCGCTCAATTATGCCCGCGGGAATATTGAGGCGGGTGGCCCAGACGCAGCTGGCGCGCCGGTCTCTGTCGCGGTCGAGTTTATCCTGGACGCATCTGGCTCGATGGCCGGCCGTGTCGATGGCGAGATGAAAATGGAAATCGCCCGCACCGCCTTTAACAATGCGATCGCCGAGCTGGACGGGAGCGGTGCGGTCGCGTCTTTGCGCGCCTACGGCTTTGATGATTCGGTTGAGAAAACGCCGGAGGCCTCCTGCCCGAACACATCCTTGCTGACACAATTTGCTGCCGACAATAGTGCCCAGATGCGCAGCGCGGCCAACGGGCTGGCCCCGTATGGCTACACCCCGCTGGCCACGAGTTTATTGGCGGCTGGAGATGATCTGTCTTCGGTGGAGGCCGAGCATCGACTGATCGTCTTGTTGTCAGATGGCGAGGAGACCTGTGGCGGAGATCCGGTCGAGGCCGCGCAGGATTTGCTGGATCGCGATCTGGATTTGAGCACGTTTGTGGTGGGGTTTGACCTGGCGGCCGAACAGGCCAGCCAGATGCGCGCCATCGCCGCGGCCGGTGGCGGGCGATATCTCGATGCGCCCGACGCGCAGACCCTGCAGGACACCATGCGCGAGATCGTGGATGTGACGATCGAGAATACCGAACGACGCATGGATCGATGCGACAATCCCCTGACCGGCGGGGCGACACCGGAAGAGGCCACGCTGATCGAGCCGGGGATTTATACCGTCGGCGAATTGCTGGATGTCGGCGCGTATCGCTACTACCGAATCGCCACCCATGAGGGTGAGTTGGCGACGATTCACGGCCTGGTCCAGTCCTGGCGTTATATTGACGGCCCTGAAGGCGAGGACATGCAGGAGAGCCAGCACGGGCTGGCCTCGATGACTGTGCGCATTCTGGATAGTGAAGGCAATCGCGCCGGCAGTCGCGATCCGCGCCTCACAGGTCGGCCGGGCGAATCAGGAACGGGCTATTTCTCTGACACGGATGGTTCGGGCTTCATCATCGGCATTGGTGACAATTACGAACATGTGAACCCCTACGCCCTGTTCTCCGTGGAGGTGAACCCAGTGATGGACGGCGACACGGGCGCCGACGCGGATGATGACCGTAACGGAGATCTGGCCAGCCTGTCTCTTGGCGCTTCGGCGACGGGCTATATCGGCTATGACGATGTCGCCGATAGCTGGCGTGTCGGCACTGATGGCGCGCGCGACGCAATGACGGTGGATGTCGCGCCGATTAATGCCGACATGCGTTATCGCGTGGAAATCTATGACGAGGTCAGTGGATCACGTCTGGTCCGGCAGGGCCAACGCGGTGCCTCCCGTCACGAAGTGCCTGCGGGAACAGGGCCGGTTGTTGTCCGTCTGCAATCACAGGAGCCCGGACTCGCTCCCAAATTTACGGCTTATGTGTTGAGTGCCGAATAGAGACTAAATTCGCCAATACCCAGGACCAATGAACAGAGACGCCTGTAGCGTGAATGAATGCTTGCGCGGAAAAACCCAGCCCCTTATAAGGCTCTCACACCACCGGCGGCACCGTGGCGGAGTGGTGACGCAGCGGATTGCAAAGCAATTCAGATCTACCACAACCGCTTGAAATCATTACATGCTGTGTCACTGTTCCCGGTAAGTTCACGGTGTTATATATCAACACGATAGCAGCCGAGTGACACGCCCCCAAGCCGTCGTCCGCGCAACGATTACCGCGCCGAACAAGGGTAGAAATCAGGCATTGAATTCTGATCGCTATGATCCCCTTGGGCCGACGAGCGACCGTACTCCTACGCGAACTGAACGAGACTCGTAGACTGCCCGCGACTTGACAAATGTCGATTCAACTTTTGACAAACTAGAGTCTCCAGCATATGCCACCACAGGGTGTGATCAATTCGACACAGGTAATCGTGGGTATGTTTACGGAGTGATACGAAATGTGGGTGGGTGTTCGAGAGCGGTTTCGACAATTTCGTAACACGCTCAAATTGACCGACGATCAATTAATCGACGGTACAAACAAACAACTCGGTGTGCGGCAATCTCTCCAACGAGCTTATTACGGTGCGACCACGGATACACCACCTGGTTTCCTTGTCGGCTCTTGGGGCAAAGGAACTGCAACTCAGCCCGTCACCGACATCGACATTTTTTTTGTAATTCCATTGGCTGTCTATCATCGCGTTGAGGCATATTCTGGCAACAAACAATCGGCGTTACTCCAAGAGGTAAAAAACCACCTTCTCAATACATATCCGCAAACAAATATGAGAGGGGATGGACAGGTAGTACTAGTCGGCTTCAAAACAATCATCATTGAAGTGGTCCCGGTCGTCGTGACCACTTCTCCAAACTGTTACCTAATGCCGGACACAAACGCCGGAGGTCGATGGAAACCGGTTACTCCTCAAGCTGATGTCGATCACTTGAACGCAACCGATGCGGCATGCGGTGCAAATGTTCGCCCGTTGATCGGGATGCTCAAAGCATGGAAGCGAGAATGCAACGTTCCGCTGAAGTCCTTTCAGATAGAGTTACTCGTTTCGGAATTTTTGAGCACATACCAATGGCGAACATACGACTACTACTTCTATGATTGGTTTATCCGCGACTTTTTTCAGTTTTTGTGCGTTAAGCAGCATGGATATGTATACGTCCCAAGCACAGGGGACATCGTGGATTTGGGTGACGCTTGGCACTCTCGTGCCATTAGCGCCCGTGATCGAGCGCTCAAAGCTTGCGAAGCTGAGTACGACGATCTCACAATTGAGGCGGGGGAAGAATGGCAGAAGATATTCGGTCAACAGATTCCAATTTATCTCTAATGGAAGAACGATCCGCTGAGATTAGGAAGGAAGCTTGCCGTCAGCAAGAATCTTGCCTCTACACCTCAACTTCAATGTATATCTGGCTTAGGCGGGTTCGCACCCAAAACCAGATTTTCATTGCCGCCCCAATTTTGATCGGCGGGTTCGCTGGGCTATCAGTTTTTCAGGGTTGGGTCAGTGATTGGTTTATTGCGGTACTAACACTCATTGCTGGATTATTTCCTGCTCTAGCAGACGCCCTAAAATTTCAAACCAGCGTCAATGAAATAAGCAAGACAGGAGCAGAGTTTAAAGCTCTCCAAGACCGTTTTAGGCGGCTCGCAAATATTTCCATCCTCGGAGACGTTGATGAGGCTGAAGAAATATTGTCAGAACTAATGGACCGAATGGATTCAATACGCAGCAACAGCCTTACCCCCCCCGAATGGGCGTTTGATGAGGCACAACATAAAATCGCATCCGGTGACTACCAATTTGGTGTAGATGATGGCTGACTGCCTCATTTTGTGGATACTTTGCGCCAGCCAGTTTGCTGTGACTGCCGTAATTCACTCAGCAATTCCCATACAACGTGAATGAGAGCGTTGTTGCTCATTTGAGCGTTTGAAACGTCTCCTGCAGGACATGTCCAGCGCCAATGCAGGGCCGTTTACGCTCATCACAAAACTACTCTCGAATACCTTTCGCAGTATCATCGCTCAGTGTAGTATCAACATGTTAGCAACGGAGTACGCGGATAGGGCATCCGTGTACCCCCTATTTCGACGGTTTTCGGCTTTTTCTAGGCAAGGCCGGAGCTGTCCAATCTCAACCCTTTTTTACGAGCGTATACAAATGCTTGGTGTTCTCCTCGCATGAAAATTGGAATTTTCTACGTCAATTTTTGTGTGACTAAAAATGCGTAAAAAACGCGAAAGTCACACACTTTTTCAGATCAAAGTTACACAAAACAGCTTTTCTGAATGAGTGCTTGCACCCCGATTAGTGTGCCCTTACAAGGCTCCCACACCACCGGCGGCACCGTGGCGGAGTGGTGACGCAGCGGATTGCAAATCCGTGTACCCCGGTTCGATTCCGGGCGGTGCCTCCAACTTTCCCGACACATGCCAAGGCAATGCCAGGTCCGTCACTCCAGTCCCG
>JAQXCQ010000015.1 GCA_029251785.1 Maricaulis sp.
GATCTGGATGGGGCGTTTCGCATGACCCCGCCCCTACGTGCGGAAAGTGACCGTATGGCTCTGGTTGAGGCTGTCGCCAATGGCGAGATCAATGCCGTCGTGTCCGATCATCGCCCGACACCGTTTGACGACAAGGGCGAGCCGTTTGCTCTGGCCGTACCGGGCACGCTGGCCATTGAGACGATGCTGGGCTCATTGCTTGGCCTAGTACATGACGGCCAGCTGGAATTGATGGACGCGCTGCAGGTCGTCACGTCTGGACCCGCCGATATACTCGGCTTGCCGCAAGGGCGTCTCTCACCGGGTACTCCCGCGGATTTGATCCTGATTGATGGCGATGTGCCCTGGGTGTGTGACCCCGATGAATTCGCCAGCCCGCGCGGCAATTCGGCCTGGGCCGGCCGGCGTTTTCAGGGACGGGTCTTGCAAACCATCGTAGGTGGTTGCACAATTCACAACCATAACGCGTAGGACAGATCATGGATTTGGCAATTTATCTCATCGCCGCCCTTGGTGGTTACCTCCTAGGCTCCATTCCTTTTGGGCTGGTGATCACGCGCGTGGCTGGTCTCGGGGATATACGCGATATCGGCTCGGGCAATATCGGCGCGACTAATGTGTTGCGCACCGGGCGCAAGGATCTAGCGGCAGCAACCTTGCTGCTGGACGCCGGAAAGGCCGGGATCGCCGCGGCGATCTTCGGGATGCTGTTTTCACCGATTGCCGGTCTGATCGCTGGAGCGGCCGCGTTTTTTGGGCATTGCTTCCCCGTCTGGCTAAAGTTCAAGGGCGGCAAGGGCGTCGCGACATTTGTCGGCACTATTCTGGTTGTTCACTGGCCGACAGCCTTGGTGTTGATCGCTGTGTGGGTTGTGACGGCGGCCGTATTCCGGATGTCGTCACTGGGCGCACTCGTCGCAGCGCTGGCGGCACCGATCGGGGCCTATGCCTTCGGACGCCCTGATGTGGCGATCATGACCGGCGTGCTCGCCGCACTGATCTACTGGCTCCATCGCGCAAATATTGGCCGCATCCTCAAGGGCGAGGAACCCAAGATCGGGGCCGGCAAGAAGGACGCGTCAGACGACGCATAAGGGGCAGAAACGGAGGCGCTGTGAGCGGCCTGGAGACTGACACGCATGACCTGGCCTTTGACGAAAAAGCCGCCTGGCTGCGACTGGCCCGAACACCGCGCATTGGCGCGGTCACCTTCGCCCGTTTGATCGACCGCTTCGGCGATGCGGCAAGTGCAATTGCAGCCTTGCCCGATTTGGCTCGGGAGACCGGGGCAAAACAATTTCACATCCCCTCCCGCGATAGGGCCGAGTCCGAACTTGAAGCCGTCGCGCACTGCGGTGCCCGTCTGTTGGCCAGTTGTGAGCCCGATTATCCCGATTTGCTGCGCTGCGCCCTGCCCGCTCCGCCCGTCATTATCGCGAAGGGTGATCTCTCTTTGGCTCGTCGGCGTTGCTGCGCAATGGTGGGCGCGCGCAATGCCTCGGCGGCGGGGCTGCGGTTTGCGCGGGAGCTTGCCTGTGGGCTGGGCGCACAGGACATCACCGTGGTTTCAGGTCTAGCGCGGGGTATTGATGGAGCTGCCCATACCGGTGCGCTGGAGACCGGCACGATTGCTGTTGTGGCCGGCGGCATTGATCATATCTATCCGCGCGAACACCGCGATTTGCATGAAAATATCGCGCGACAGGGTTTGGTCCTGTCGGAGATGCCGCTGGGAACGATTCCAACGGCTCGCGATTTTCCGCGACGCAATCGGATCATCTCCGGCCTGTCGCTCGGCACACTCGTCGTCGAGGCAGCCCTGCGCTCCGGCTCCTTGATCACCGCACGATTTGCCGGTGAACAAGGCCGCGAAGTGATGGCGGTACCAGGCTCACCGCTTGATCCGAGGGCACGGGGCTCTAACCAATTATTGCGCGATGGCGCGGCGCTGATCGAGTGCGTCGGCGACATCGTGGCTATTTTGGAGAATGCACAGCCAGTCATGCCTCACCCTGTCACAGCGAACGGGTTGAACGAGGATGCTGATTTATTGACCGAACTAACCGCTCCCGACGAACGAGTCCGCGGACGGACCATGGGCCGACCTGTCCAGGCTCGTGCGGTGCCTGAAGAACCTGTACTCCCGAGCTTTGCTATGACCTCCGCGAGTTCCACGTCCGCCCTTTCAGACGATCCAACTGCACGCCTGCTCGCCTTCCTGTCACCGACCCCGGTATCGATGGACGAATTGGCGCGGCAGGCCTCGCTGCCAATCGGTGTGGTGCAGGCGACCTTGCTTGAGGCGGAGCTGTCCGGCTGCGCGACGATCCTGCCCGGCGGGCTTGTACAGGCGCAGACGACCTAACCGTGGCGGGGCTTGCGCCCTTCCATCTCCACCACCAGGGCGGCCGCTTCAATCAGACAGCTGGAATTGTCCAAACCGGCATGCATGGCGTGCTCGCTCATCTCGCGGAGGTGAGAGGCAATCATGTCGGACATATCTGCCCGTTCGAGCGGGTTAGCGTCGGAGAACTGGCGGTCACTGAGACTGTCCAGCGCATAATTCTCGCCGTCTGAATTGAGATCGTCGGTCATGTTGGCAAAGCATCCTGGCTGCCCCCCAATATACACTACATACGTGCATTTGCAAGAATTACCCTCTCGTGGGCGCGCACCCTTCTTTTCCTCGTATCAGTCAAGCGTTCTCGGTCGATCTTCAGCTCAGAAAACAATGCCATCTTGCACGCTTCGCCGACAAAAAAGGGATCGGCGACAAGCTTTCGAATCGTTGGCTTGATTCCAAATAGCTGCTAGGCAACTTTATGAGTAAAATTATCGAAGCCGCTGGCATCATTACCTTTATAGCGTTGATCTTCGCCGTCACGTCACTCCTCAGCGAATTCAGCTTGAAGCGTTTTCTGGTGGCTCTTCTTTTTGGAGCCTATTTAGGTTTCGCCGGGTTATCTTTCTTTGAGCCCGCGAAATGGAAACCCCAGCCAATTTGGTGTGGATTGATCGCCAGCCTCGCAGGCATCGCCTTCGTCATGGATCTACCAGGGCCTCATGATCTCAACGCTTTTGTGTTGGCTGCCATTATTGGCTTTGTTGTCGGAGTTTTTGCGCCCCTATGGGTTCGGTATATGTGAACAGCCAGCACCTTGGGTCTTAAAAAGCAAAGGCTGGGACTACGCAATTTCACAACGACACAAGTTAGGACTAGCCAACTATATCGGCCAACAGGACATCGCGCGCTTCCTGAACCTGTCGGGTTAGAGCGGCTGATCCGCCGGCATCTGGATGCAGCTTCTTGATCAGCGTTTTATGAGCCGCGCGAATTTCCTCTTCGCCGGCGTCTCGGTCGACCCCCAGTATTTCCCGCGCCTCAGACACAGACATTGACTGGGAGGTTGGCGGTGCGCTGTATTCGCTGCCCTGATTTGGCCCCTGTCGATTGCTCTGAAATCCTCCGGCCTGTATGCCCAGAAGCGCCAGTCCATAAAATCCAATCGGCGCTCCGAACAAGGGGGCCCCGCGGAGACTGAGGACGACACCAGCCAAGACCGCGGCCCCGCCCAAAAGTTTGTCCCGATTGCTCTTTGAGTTGCGGCCGGGCTTGGTAAAAATCCACCAGGCGGCCGACCCAAGTGCAATCAGAAGCAATAATTCGGGGATCAATAAGGCCATATCAGAACGGGATCGCCTGGCCTTCAAGGCCGGGGAGCTTCAGCACGATCAAGAGATCACGCAATTCCTGGCGGGCGGCGACATGGCTCATGGTGAAGGGCAAGGCAGAACCGTCTTCGGTCAGATCAAGCAAAGTGAGACCCAGCGGGAAGAGCTCGCGATAGATCACGCGCTCAGAAAACCCCGGTGCCAGCCGAAAGCCGATACGCTGCGACAACATTTTCAGGCCGTCGCCAACGCGGCGCTTATTGCGCGCATCGAGCATCGACATCCGGTTTCGCATCACAATCCAGTCGATCGAACGCTTTTGCAGGGAGGCTTTGCGCTTGCGACAATCCCAAACCATTTCGCTGTATACGCTAGGCTTACCCACCTCGAAACTGTCCGGATCTATTTCGGCCAGCAGGTCAAAGTCCAGAAAGCTGTCATTGACCGGGGTGACGATGGTGTCGGCGCTGGAATGGGCCAAGCGTGAATACAATGTGTCACTGCCGGGCGAGTCGACGATGATGAAATCACACTTCGTCTTCAATTCTGTAAGCACCGCAGAGAAGCGTTCCGTCTCCTCCGCCTCAACCAGGTCGAGATCGCGATGGGCGCTGGGCGCGACCCGTAATTCAATCGGGCGCGGCAATTCGACCTTGTGCTTTTCACACCAAATTTCGCGATTTGAGAGATAGCGACCGAATGTGCGCTGACGCAGATCGAGATCGAGTGCGCCGACCGTCTTGCCCATCCGATGCAGGGCAATGGCTAGGTGCATGGCGACGGTGGACTTGCCCGCCCCGCCCTTTTCATTGCCCACAACGATGAGATGCCCGGCGGTTACACCGTCGCGAACTTTGCCGAGGGGCCTCATAGGAAGCTTGAAAGAGGTGTGCGTTGTCATACTAGCTACAGACTAGACCGGGGGCTGCTATTGCGACAGGTGCTCACACACGCGTCGCTGCAATAAGTGTCCAATGATAGGCTATTCGGCCAATGGCTGCCCGGAAAAGTCAACGGGCATGCAATATTCGTCGCTTTCCTGAATAGCGCGGCAGGCCTGGGCTGCATCGCGAGCATTGTCGTACGGGCCCGCCTTGAGCCGCAGATATGTACCGCGCCCATCCAGATGCGTGGTCTCAAGACGCGCATGCATATCGCCCAACACAGTGCCATGGCGGACCTGCAGCTCCGCCCAACCTGACTGGGCATTTTCCAGCAAGCGATAGGAAGCCAGATGGATGCCGTGGCGCAGGCTGGTCGCCTCGGCCATATCTGTGGGCGGTGGTGGCAAGACGGCCGTATCTGAACGCGACGTGTCCTCAGTCGCCGGCATATTGGCGTTGACCACCAATGCCATCGCCAGGGCCCGGAGCTCGGGACCGACCTCTTCGAGCAGGGCTGGCTCGAAACGCGCCAAATGCGCCAATTCGCGCGCAGTCGCATCGGCAAGCTGCGCGGTGCGGGTTTCGGCGACCACCGGCTCGGGAAAGCTCACATCGGGTGATGTGGTGGACGAACAGCCTGCCAGCAGGCCAGCGGATACGGATAGGGCAATGTGGGAAAGATTGATTTTCATATCTCGCTGTCTAACGCGAGTCGCGGTGCTTGCGTCCAGCTTGGCGTATGATAGGCGTATATTGTCGGGACCGGCCCCGCTTTCAGTGCTTCGAGATGATGTGTCATGATCAATCTGCAAATCCCCCACGCGACGACTATCCGGGCGCTTCGCGCCCGCGTGAAAAGCTGGCGGGAGGCTGGCGAGACAGTCGGATTTGTGCCGACGATGGGCGCCTTGCACGACGGTCATCTCGCGCTGGTGCGACTCGCCCGTGCACATTGCGACCGTGTGGTGACCAGTATTTTTGTCAATCCGGCCCAGTTTGGGCAGGGCGAAGACTTGGCGACTTATCCGCGCGACGGAGTTGAGGATGCGAGCAAGCTGGCAAAAGAGCGATGCGACCTCATCTACGTACCGGACCGTGAAATTATGTATCCGGACCACTACACAACGATGCTGACACTGGAAGGCCCGGCCCTTGGACTTGAAAGCGATTTTCGACCTCATTTCTTTGGCGGTGTCGCAACCGTCGTCGCCAAGCTGTTTAATCAGGTCCGCCCGGATGTCGCCGTGTTCGGCGAAAAGGATTATCAGCAATTACTGGTGATCCGGCAGATGGTGAAAGATCTCGATTTTGACCTCGACATTATTGCTGGCGAAACCATCCGTGAGGCTGATGGCCTCGCCATGTCCTCGCGCAATGCCTATCTCAATGATGACCAACGCCAACGCGCCGGCAAGCTCAATGAGATCTTGAAATCTTTCGGTGGGGCCCTGCATTCCGGTGCCGATTTGACCGAGGCCCAGGCGATGGCAATGACGGCCGCTCAGGACGTTTTCGATGGCGTGGATTATGTCCAAGCGCGCTGCGCAACAACACTTCAGTCGTTTGACGCGGGCAAGGTAACTGGCCCGGCGCGCGTGCTCGCCGCCGTCCGCCTTGGTGATGCACGGCTCATCGACAATTGCGCTGTCCCGGCTTCGTGAATATTTTCACACTATTTATTGGTCCTTTCCGGGTTAAACTCGCCGAAAATATCTAGCAGCCAGAATTGTTGATCACACCATGAAGAGCCTGTCCTCAGCTTTGGCCGCCCTTGCTTTGCTTCCATTATCTGCCTGTAGTCAGGAAGCTGCTTTCGACCAGCATGCGGAAATTGTCGCGACCTACCCCCATGATGCGCGCGCCTTTACCCAGGGCCTGTTTATCCATGAAGGCGTGCTTTACGAGAGCACCGGACAGGTTGGCGAATCGTCTTTGAGACGCGTCGACCTGGAAACCGGTCGCGTTGAAGCGCAAGTGGATATCCCCCGCCCCATTTTCGGCGAAGGCAGTGCACAGGTGGGGGACGAAATATTTGTCTTGTCCTGGCAGGCCGAGCGCGGATTTATCTACAATGCCGCAACCTTGGAACAGGTGGATGGGTTCAATTATCCGGGTGAAGGGTGGGGGCTGACATATGACGGCCGTCATCTGATCCTCAGTGACGGCACGCCGGAAATCCGCTTCATCAACCCGGAGAGCATGGAATGGGATCATTCAATCGAGGTGACTTATAACGGTCGCCCGATGAATAATCTGAATGAGCTTGAATGGATCAATGGTGAGATCTGGGCGAATATCTGGATGACGCGGTCAATCGCCCGGATTAATCCGCGCTCCGGCGAGGTTGTCGGCATTATCGCTCTCGACACTTTGATACCGTCGGAGGTCCTTGGGCGCCGCGATGCGGTGGCTAACGGGATCGCCTACAATGCACAGACCGGGCAAATCTATGTCACGGGCAAGCTGTGGCCAGCCCTGTATGAAATCCGGATTGTTGACGATTAAGCGTCGTCGGGTGTCACCAGGCCCCGATTTCCATCAATTTTGAGCGCAGGGCGTCGGGCAAGTCATCATCGCCGTCAGACGGCCCTGAGAGATCGCGAGGCGCGTCCTCCGGTTTCAGATAACGCCATCCTTGAAACGGCCGTCTTGGCGCAGGTGCCGTGCGGATCACATCCGCTGACATCATGATGGCGCAACGCTTGATGCCATCATCGCCAACGACACGTTCCAACGAAATAATTTCGGATCGACATTGGATCACACCGGCAATCACCCAATAAAGTGAGCCACCACTCTCAATTTCGATCTTCTTTGTCGGCATCATGCGCGTGACATGAGCGATCATTTCTGGCTCGCCATTGGCCCGCCGTCGCGCGCACTCCTCGGCCCGATAACCCTCCAATTGCTCAACAGAGGATACACCCACACAAAGCTTTACCATATTCATGATCATGGAGAGGCAATAGGACGGTTCTGGTGAGCCGTCAAAGCCTGACTGGACTATTGACCGATATATTCCACATCCGAGAAGCGGAGCGTTAAATCCTGGGAAAAGTCCTGAAATGCGGCATTCCCAGACAATTGCGTGGAAAAGCTCGTCATGTGGGGGACAGATTGGCCATCCAACAATTCAAAGCCAAATCGTAGCTCAAAGGTATGGAGTCGGGCGATTGGGTGAGGCTTAAAACTTTCCGGAGCGAAGACCCGCACAGATTCGATCACACCGGTATCCTGCACAATGGTGACTTCACCATTGATATGGCCCTCCATTCGTGCCCCGTCCTCATCACCCAAATTCGGTGTAAAGCCATAGCTGATACGGTTCGCCGCCGCAGGCAGGACAACATAATCGCCACCAAATATCTCAGCCTCTTCATCGCTAAAAAACAATCCGCCATCAGCCGTTTCACCCTCATCGGGCTCAATCGTGTCGATCCAGATATCCATCTGCTCTTCCGTCATGTCGGCTCGCATTGGCGAGAGAAGCATCCATTGCTGATCAGCCAGTAGCGATCCGTCATAACGGCCGATTATTGTGCCGACTTCAGACTCGACTGTCAGTGTGAAGCGCCAGTTTTCTCTTGCGCCCGCTTCCACATGTCGACGTGCAACCGCATCGGCGAGTTGTGCGGGCATAACATCATCCATGAGCGCCCATAACGGCGTGTAACCAGATATCGCGCAAAAAGCGGTAATCGAGACAAGCAAGGAACGCATAAACAACTCCACGGGATGAGGCCAATCATCCGGCGATAACACGCGACAATTGCCCGCGTAAGTTAAGGGTTTTACAGAGTTTGGCGGGCGACGCTAAGCGACCTTGCGATCAACAAAACCATCGGGTGCGTCTTTTGTTATATCGAATGTTTGCTCACTGCAGGGCATGGGCACATCTTTGCGGCCAAACAATTGCTTGTGCAACTTGATCGACTTGCTCAGCAGACGCTTCGCCATGCCTGCCAGAGAATATGGCGATTGCGTCTCCGGAGACCAACCAAGTTTTCGACGCAAAATTCCATTGGCAAATAAGACGCCATTGCGGGCCCGGGATTCAGGGGTGGAAATCTCAAAGGGTACAGAGACATTCAGCCCCGACTGGTTTTCAATGCGATGAGGCCCGTGCAAAGGCCAATTGGTCGCCATGCCGGGGTGCAGATCCACGGTAAAGGCGTCCGCATCCCACTCAGGATTATAGGGAATGTCTTCGGTTTGCTCCTCGAGCAGCACAGCCTCCATGTCGAGATCGCGCAAATACGGCAATTGCGGCTTGTACGTTCGGAAGCGTTTTATGCCGCGCATATGCCACAACATGGTTTCGGAAATATCGGAATGCAAAAAAACCTGAGCCGTCGGCGAAGAGATCAAGATGCCCGCCTCCGCGGTGCCCGGCCGAAGAGTTTTGTCGGCCTTTTTCATATCATCCATCATCGAATCGTAGATCGGGCGATAGAGCGCATCGAGGTTCATCGCACCGCGTATATTGATCCATAGTTTGCCATTGCGGACGGCCTCGATCAGCTCCATCCCGGTAAGATCGCCGGGATCACCCGCGCGCCAACTGTCCCGATCCGTGGCATCCTCGCCCATCGTACAAAAATCAACCATGTCCCGCGGATGGCGCTCAAGCAATTCGGCTAAAGCCATATCCGAAAATGCTTGATGCTCATGATAATTATGGCGAATCGCCATTGGCTTCTGACGAAAATCCTTACGCGCTTCGGCGGACCATTGGCTGGTGAACTGGTCGATATAAGTGTCGAGCATAATTTCTCTCCTGCTTTCTCCAATCAAAAGCAGGATCGATGCCAGTTTCGTGTGAGGCGGGAATGGATCAGGAGTCGGCCGTCTCTTCATCAAGCAGGGCAACGAGAATATCGCCCTCCGACACCTGGCCACCCGCCATAACCGAGAGCTCGGCGATTGTGCCATCGCGCGGGGCCGTCAGGGCATGTTCCATTTTCATCGCCTCTAGCACGATAAGTGCGTCACCTTTGGACACTATGTCGCCAGACTTGACGTTCACCGCGAGAATTTTCCCCGGCATGGGAGCCTTGATGACATTACCCGCTTCAGCGGTGTCGGTGTGGGATTCGGGGTTTGGCCGCGTAAACAGCGCCATCTCGCCCCGGAAACTCAAAAGAATTCCACCTGGCATACCGGACGGATAGGAATACACCGCGGAGGCTGGCTCTCCGTCCAGATTGAAAGTCAGTTCACCCCCACCGTCATCGGCGGATACTTCAAGGCGATCCAAGACAATGTCGGCTCCGTCGAAATGGGCCAGGCAACGTCCGCCTTCATCATGCATGAGGCTGACGCTAAATGCGCCGCCTATCGTCTCCAGACGTGATGTCAGGCTGGCCGGCGCATTCACACGAAAGCCCGAGCGTTGGTTCCAAACATCCTCCGGCGCAGACCCATGCGACCCGGCCCGTGGCGCTTCAAGTGTGACGATAGCGGCAAGAATCTTGAGCATGTTTGCACTACGATCATTCAGGAGATCGGTGCCATGCGTTTCGATAAAGCCGGTATCGATTTTTGCGGCGCGAAATTGCGGATGGCTAAGAGCTGAGCGAAGGAATCCCGCATTGGTCCGGACAGGGTAGGACCAGCATTCCAGATCGATCGCGTCGACGAGATCATCAATGGCTTCACCGCGACCATGCGCGGACCAGGATATAACCTTGGCAATCATCGGATCATAGAAAACCGAAACCTCACCGCCCGGTTGAACAGCCGCATCGACACGCAATTCATTCCCGCTTTGACTCAACCGCATCTCGAATTCGGGAGCATCCGGCAGGCTGAATTGCTCCAGAAGGCCTGTGCTGGGCAAAAACTCATTGCTGGGGTCTTCGGCATAAAGCCGAACTTCCAGAGCATGCCCGTGTAGCGATATATCGCCTTGATCCGGCACGGAACCACCTGCAGCGACGTTCAGCTGCAGCTCCACCAAATCGATACCCGTGACCATCTCCGTGACCGGATGTTCCACTTGAAGACGTGTGTTCATCTCCATGAAATAGAATCCATTTTCCCGAAGCGGGCCGGACCCGTCAACGATGAATTCGATGGTGCCCGCGCCGACATAATCAACCGCTTTGGCGGCATTGATGGCGGCCGAGCACATGGCGGCCCTGACCTCGGCGGTCATCCCCGGTGCGGGGGCTTCCTCAATGACTTTCTGGTGGCGACGCTGCAAGGAACAATCACGCTCATACATGTGGACGACGCGGCCACGACTATCGCCGAAAACCTGGACCTCGATATGGCGTGGATTAATGATAAATTTTTCGATCAACACCTGGTCATTGCCAAAACTCTTGGTGGACTCGCGCTGGCAGCTCTCCAGCGATGACAGGAAATCCTTCGCGTCGTCGACTTTGCGCATGCCCTTTCCGCCGCCGCCGGCGACGGCCTTGATCAACACCGGATAGCCAATTTCGCCAGCATGTTTCTTCAAATGCTGGGGATCCTGCTCCTCGCCGTGATAGCCCGGTGTGACAGGCACTCCCGCTTCTTCCATCAGTTTTTTGGCCTGGTCTTTAAGGCCCATGGCGCGAATTGAATCAGCCGATGGCCCAACGAAAATTATATTGTTCGCAGCGCAGGCTTCTGCGAATTCGGCATTTTCGGACAGGAAGCCATAGCCGGGATGGATGGCATCTGCGCCGGTTTCCTTGGCGGCGGCGATAATCTTATCGGCCAACAAATAGCTCTCGGCGGCGGGCGCCGGGCCCAGCAGGACAGCCTCGTCTGCCTCCAGAACATGCGGGGCCGCCGCATCAGCCTCGGAATACACTGCCACGCAACGCATACCCATATGTTGGGCGCTACGCATGATACGGCGGGCGATCTCGCCGCGATTGGCAATCAGAAGCGTCTTGATCATGGTGATTCCGGTGTTTGAGGTCTGGGCTTGCGCCGGTATTGCACAGCTGCGACGAGGACGAAACTGATGATCATCAGAAGATACCACGATCCCAGCTTGGCGAGCGAGACCATGTGCCAGCTGACCTCCTGCCCGGGATAGGTCCAGGCGCGGGCAAAGGTGGCAATATTCTCGGCAAACCAGATGAAGCCAGCGACCAGCAACAGGCCGATCACAAGAGGCAAAGGTCGATGGGCCTGATCCGGACGAAACCAGACGACGCTGGTCCCGTAGAGCAGCACTGTGGCCGCGAACAGAATGTTCCGTGCATCTGGCATGTAATGATGGCTGAAGAAATTTATATAGATCGCAATCGCCAGCAAGGACTGGGCCCAGAGCGGTGGAAAGCGGTCAAAGCGAAACTCGAAGATGCGCCAGACGCGGGCGATATAGGAGCCAACCGCGGCATACATGAAGCCGGTGAAGAGCGGTACATCGAAGATCCGCAACACGGACGGTTCCGGATAGACCCAGCTGCCCGCATGGATCTTGAAGATCTCCATCAGGGTCCCGACCAGATGAAAGACCATGATCACGCGCACTTCTTCCCAAGTCTCGAGACGTGTTGCCACCATGGCGATCTGGATTGCGAGCGCCGCCAGGGTGAGGAAATCATAACGCGCCAGGGCGGCGTCCTGCGGATACCAAAGGAAGGTGCCCAACAGCAGGGCCAGCATCAAACCGCCAAATAGACACGCCCAGGCCTGCTTGATGCCAAAGCTGATAAATTCAAACAGCGCGCCGGACCATGGCCCCCTCACCGCCCAACGGCGGATCGCTTTATGTTGTGCATGAAGAAAATGTCGCGGATTCATGAATCGATTCAGCGCTTTGATTCTCTATGAAACTACCCGTGCGCCCTAATCCGCCCAGTTCGGCTTGCGTTTTTCGAGGAAGGCACTGAGGCCTTCCTTGCCTTCGTCGCTGGCGCGGCGCTTGGCGATGGCCTTGGCGGTGTGAACCATCAGACTGTGATTGATTTCCTTGCCGACAACATCATCGACCAACCGCTTCGCGTCGGCGACCGCTTCGGGTGCCGCAGCAAAGGCGAGCGCGGCCAGGTGATCCTGCATTTCTTGCATTTCGGCTTCGTTTTCGACCGGATATTGCGCAAGGCCGATCTCATAGGCGAACTGGCCGTTAAAACCCTCACCGCTGGCAAACAGGGCACGGGACCATTTCGGGCCAATTGCGCGCACCACATAGGGCGAGATGGTGGCCGGTGTCAGGCCAAGCTTGACCTCGGAGAAGCGGACCTTGGCGTCTTTCATGACAACCCCAACATCACAAGCGGCCAGCAAACCCGCTCCACCGCCCATCGCAGCCCCATGGACCAGCGCTACGGTCATTTGCGGCAGATCATAGAGGCGCTTGAGCATGGTCGCCAGAGCCATGGCGTCCTCTTCGTTTTCCGCTTCGGTATAACGCGATGCCGCTTCCATCCATTTCAGATCCGCGCCGGCGGAGAATGTTTTGCCCGCACCACGCAGGAAAACCACCCGCACCTCATCAGTATTGGCACGCAAAGTTTCGAATATGTCAGTGAGCTGCTCGATCATCGCCGCGTTAAACGCATTGTGCGTGTCGGGGCGGTTGAGCGTAACGACGGCAACGCCGCCAGGAGAAACGTCGAGAAGTACAGGAGCGTCAGACATGCGGGATATCCCTCCGGTTAAGTCACCGACAGGATAGTCAGCCTGTGTGGCACCGCCAAGGCATTCACTCACCAAATGATCGCGCGTAAAGAAAAGGCCGCTGACACAGGGTCAGCGGCCAAAAGTTCGGTAATTGTCAGTGCATTCGCGGATCAGTCACCGCGGAAAAGAATGCCCTTGACGATAGACAGTAGGATGATTGCGATAAAGTAGCCTGCGGCGAGCGCACCCAGATAGAGCACATAGTCTGTGCCGTCTGTGAAGCGTCCGGCAAACTCAGCCATATCGAAGCTAGCGGCTTCTTCGCCACCACGTACCATCGGCATCACGATGTCGACGATGACATGGATGATGACACCCACGACAGAGAAGATCAGGATGGCGCCGATTTCGCGCATCAGCAGTGTGAGCACAAGCGCGATAACACCAAGCTGGATACCGAAGTGCATCCAGTTGACGCCTTCCGCACCATAAGTGGCATAGGCCGCAAGGCCAGGCATGAAGAAGTCGATTGCGGGCTGAATATAGCCCATGATTGTATCGATGAATTCCATAATGCGGTCCCCTTCCGCGGGATTTGAACAGCGTGAGCTTACCCCAAGACACGCATGTTGAGTGGACGTTGAAAGGAAAAACGGCCCTTGGGAAGCACGTTCTCCTGTCAGGCGAAAACTGTTAACGCTTTACTACGACACGTTTAACCATGAATAGAATGCCGATAATGGCCAGATATCCAACATAGAGCAGACCGAGATATCTCAGATACCAAGACTCCAGCAGTGGAGGCAGGCGAAAATCACCGGATTCAGCAAACACAGGAGACAGCACATCAAGGGCCACGTGGGCGATGACAGCGCCCGCCGCGATCACAATTAATCTAGACCATTGAGAGAGCATCAAAGCTGCGACAAGGGCTACGACCAAGCCCTGAACAGCATTGACCTCGGCGAAACCCTCTCGGGCAAATTCCAGCGCGTCTTGAACGATCTCTGGCATACTACTCCCCATGCCCGCATTTACATTGCGGACCTCCGGGAAGAATTATGGTGGGGTATTAACCTTTTGTCACGCCAAAGGCGGAGAGATGGGCGTTTTCTGTAAAAACCATCCCAATAATTCCCCTGACAGGGGAATATGAATGCAGTTGTGTAAAGCTCTTTACAGACAATGGCTCGAAACTGGAAACCGAATCAGTAGGGTTCCGACGCCGAGTTAACCGACGTGGCCGTGATCAGGTGCGAGTCTCATTTCAATTACATCCGGAAAACACCAAATTTGGTGTCCTCCGCCGGAGCATTCAGCGCAGCGGAAAGGGACAGCCCCAAAACCCGACGCGTATCGGCTGGCGCGATGATACCATCGTCCCACATACGAGCGGTCGAATAGTACGGATTCCCCTCACGCTCATAGCCGTCCCGGATCGGTTCCTTGAAGGCTGCCTCGTCCTCGGCGGACCACGCTTCCCCACGACGGTCCATTCCGTCACGCTTGACCGTTGCCAACACGCTGGCGGCTTGCTCACCCCCCATGACGGAAATCCGCGCATTAGGCCACATAAACAAGAAATTAGGCGAATAGGCGCGACCGCACATGCCGTAATTGCCGGCCCCATAAGACCCACCAATGATCACAGTGAGTTTCGGCCCCCGATACGTTGATACCGCGGTGACCAGTTTGGCCCCATCCTTTGCAATACCACCATGCTCGGCTTTCGAGCCGACCATGAAGCCGGTGATATTTTGCAGGAAGACGAGCGGAATGCCGCGTTGGGCACACAATTCGATGAAGTGCGCACCTTTTTGGGCGCTCTCGGAGAAGAGGATGCCATTATTGGCGATTATGCCAACAGGCATTCCGTACAGTCGCGCAAAGCCGGTGACCAGGGTTTCGCCATACAGCTTCTTGAACTCGTCAAATTCTGACCCATCAACAATACGGGCGATCACTTCGCGGACATCGTACGGCGCTCGTATATCTGCCGGAATAACGCCGCCAAGTTCAGCCGGGTCATACACGGGCTCGCGGGCCTCGATGGTGGCGAGTTCGGTTTTTTTGCCGCGATTTAGATTGCTGACAATGCCTCGCGCCGTATGGAGGGCGTGATCATCATCGACGGCGAGGTGATCTGCCACGCCGGAGGTGCGGCAATGAACGTCTCCACCGCCCAGATCCTCGGCTGAAATAATCTCACCGGTAGCCGCTTTCACCAAAGGCGGACCTGCGAGAAAGATTGTTCCCTGATTGCGCACGATGATGGATTCATCCGACATGGCCGGAACATAGGCGCCACCCGCGGTACATGAGCCCATCACAACAGCAATCTGCGGTATACCCGCAGCCGACAAATTGGCCTGATTGTAGAAGATGCGGCCGAAATGTTCGCGATCGGGGAAAACATCTGCTTGGTGGGGCAGATTGGCACCACCACTATCGACCAGATAAACGCATGGCAGATGGTTCTGCATGGCGATTTCCTGGGCGCGCAGATGCTTCTTCACCGTCATCGGGTAATAGGCGCCCCCCTTGATGGTGGGATCGTTACAGACGATCATCACTTCCGTGCCCGACACGCGCCCGATACCGGCAATCATGCCGGCCCCGTGGACATTGCCCTCATACATGCCATTGGCCGCAAGGGCGCCGATTTCCAGAAAGGCTGACCCTGGGTCCAGCAAACGTTCAACACGATCTCGCGGCAAAAGCTTGCCGCGCGACAGATGCTTGTCTCGCGATCGTTCTGAACCACCCTGTGCTGCCTCGGCGGTTCGGGCGCGCAATTCGTCCAGCAACCCCTGCATGGCCTTGTCATTTTCAGAGAAACTGTCGGAGGCGGTGTCGATGACGGAGGTCAGCTGGGTCATGAAAAGCCATTGTATCGCAAAGAGAGTTGGCGCTGTTTAGCGCGCCCGACCGGTGGAGGGCAATCACTCGTGCATCCAAATCGACTTCGCGCGCATCTAGGGGGTATGTGATTTTTTGAAGGGACACTGAAATGATCCGTACAATCGCTACCCTTATTGGCTCGCTCGCCTTCTCGCTGCCGGCCCTCTCACAGGAGGCTGAACTCCCTGCTCCAGAGATATTGGTGCTGGGCAGTTTTCACTTCACCGGAGGAGGAGCCGATTACATCAATGGCGAGGCTATCAACATTATGGACGAGCAGCGTCAGGCGGAAATCGATTCCGTGCTGACACGCCTGGAGGCGTTTGCGCCCAACAAAATCCTGGTTGAACTCGGGCCGGAATACGAAGACTCTTTTAATGCGCGTTATCGGGAATTTGCCGCTGGCGAACGCGAGCTGGGCGTGAATGAGCGCCAGCAAATCGGCTGGGCTCTGGCCGCGCGGCTTGGTCACGACCAGCTCTATGCCATCGATTATTCGGGTGGAATGGATTTCGACGCAATGTTCGCGGCCGCCCAAGAGGCGGGTCGCCCGGACATTGTTGAGGATTTCAACCAGTTTGTTGCGCCGATACAGGCCTATATGGCTGAGGCTGACGATCCATCACACTCTATCCTTGAACGCTTCCAGACTCTGAATGGACCGCAGGAAGTCGAGTTTCATCATTTGTATTTGCTGCTGGCGCAAATGGGCCATGCCGACAACCGGGCCGGTGCCGACAATATGACTCAATGGTGGGGCCGCAACCTGCACATCTTTGCCAACATTTCCGCCGAGGCTCTGCCGGGTGACCGGGTGTTGGTGATCTACGGGTCAGGGCATAAATACCTGCTTGATCAATATGTTGATAACGCCCCCAATCTGACATGGGTCGATCCGATGGATTATTTACAATAAGTCCTCGCCGCCTCACCCTCCCCAGGCAGAGAGGCGGCCATGGCGGCCCCTGCGCTTCGCGCGGGGGCCGTTTTATTCTACCCGCTGATCCAACGAGTCGATGGGCTTCCTTCTGCGCGCACCGCAGGCGGTCATGATTTGCACACGGTTTATGTTTGCCGGGTGAAATCTTGGCAGCAATCGTACTACACTCGTCGCTCCCTTCTGAGTCGCGCGAACTTGATCCTAGATGCCGTTAAATCTCTCCTTTCTGCCATTCCTGAACCGGGTCGAGAAATCCGTTCTCTCTGCGGTTGAGGATGAGGTGGAATGGTTTTGTCTGCCCGCCGGTCAAGTGCTGTTTGAGGAAGGCGATGATGCGGATGCGTTTTACCTGGTGCGCTCCGGTGCCCTGGCCGCGTTTCGCAATGGGGCGCTGAACCGGCCGGATCTGATCGGGTATATTCGGGCGGGCGAGCCTGTTGGTGAGATGTCGTTGCTGGATGAATCACCGCACAGCGCCAGTGTTTACGCGCTACGCGACAGCGAATTGGTGCGCATGCCGAAGGCCAGTTTTGACCGGCTGACGCGCAAACATGCCAGTCTGATGCGCGAGCTGGCGCGGATGATGCTGGCCCGCATGCGGGGGCATGAACGGCGCACCGGCTCTGATCCGAAAGTCTTCGCGCTGGTCTCAACTTCGCCGACCATCGATCTAGCATTTCGGGCTGGTGAGCTAAAGGACGCCCTGTCGCGTCTGGGTTTGACCACGGCCATATGCGACGAATCTTGTTCCGAATGGTCCGGCCAGAAGCTGGATGCGCTGGAAATTGAACACGACATCGTCCTGCTCACGGCCCGTATGGGTGATCACACTTGGGCACGCCGGGCGATGGGGCGGGCCGACCGGATGTGGCTGTTTGCTCGGGCCGACGCGCACCCGTCAGTGCCCCTTCTACCCGAGGACCCCTCCCCGGCAGCGAAGCTAAAATTGCTCGATGTCGTGCTCTTGCATTTTGGTGGCGTGTCAGCCGTTGTCCGCCCGCAGGAATGGGCGGATGCTGCGGAGGCCGGTCGCTTGTTTCACTGGCGACAGGAAAGCAATCGGGCCGACGCCGAGCACCTTGCCAGAACCATAGCCGGACGGTCGGTAGGCCTGGTTGTGTCTGGCGGCGGCGCCCGCGCCTACGCCCATATTGGTGCTGTGCGAGCCCTACGGGAATCCGGAATTCCGTTTGATTTCTTAGGCGGCTCATCAATGGGCGCGATCATCGCAGCCGGCGTGGGCATGGGCTGGTCTGATGATGAGCTGGAACGTCGAATTCGAAAGACTTTCGTTGAGTCAAATCCTCTGGATGATTGGGTTTTGCCGGTGGTATCTCTGGCCCGCGGTCACAAAGTCGATAACCGCCTCATCGAGCATTTCGATAATACTGAGATCGCAGATCTATCCCGTCCGTTTTTTTGTTTGTCCTCCAATCTCGCAAACGGAAAGCCTTATGTGCACAGGCGTGGGCGTGTTCGTGATGCCTTGCGCGCCTCGATTGCCATCCCGGGATTACTGCCCCCGGTCGTCCAGAATGGCGATATTCTGGTGGACGGTGCCGTGTTCACCAATTTCCCCGCGCGCGAAATGAAGGCCTTTCATCGCGGGGCGGTTGTCGGCGTCGATGTCACCCGAGCCGAGGGACTGAATCCGGATGATTTCAAGAACCCGCCCTCATTCTTTGGATGGGTTCGCCATAATGGCCTGCATTCCCTGCCGCCAATTGCTTCATTGTTGATGCGGGCCGCGACACTTGGGGTCGCAGATCATCACAATGTCGGCCGGGATGCGACGGATCTTCTAGTGCTGCCAGAGACCGACGTGGAAATTCGCGATTGGGAGCGCTTCGACGACGTGGTCGAGGCCGGCTATGAGGCGACGATGAAAGAGCTGTCCACGTCCAAAGCCAAGTTGAAGCGCAAACTGGGTATCGCCGAAATGCGAGACGTCGCAGCTCAGTGAACGTCCATTTCAGCGACTAACGCCGCGACACGCAAAGCGCGCTGGGCGGTCATCGCACTGAGGCAGGCGGTCGAAACCACACCGGCCATTGTCCCACCTTCATAGGCGCTGGCCTCATAACGACATTGCGCGTCACGATGCGCCACCCAACTCGACTGGGCTGCCTCAAAACTTGTTTGCATCAGAGCCGTGCGACCGGTTTCCGACAGAGTCACCAGATTGCGTTCCAGCTGAATTTCCCACGCCTCATATTCTTCTCGCGCACAGGTGATCATTCCGACTGTTGTGTCGCCGCCCGCACGCTGGCGAATACAATTCTCGATATACTGACCCGGACACATCTCCCGACGCTCTGCTGCGCCCCTGTGATCCATGAAACATGTCTCAATTGTATTCGTCGCGCTGAGAATAGGTTCGGGCCCGGTCTCGGGCTGCCCGTCATCTTTTTGAGCGCAAGCTGTCGACGCGAGCAGGAGGCTCAAGCTCAGTGCGGATATCGCAATACGCATATCGTCATTCTCCAATTACCTTGAGACACACTAGCGTGCCCCCCACGACAGGTCATGGAATTTCGAAACAGGTCTAGGCGCCTTCGTTGAACAATTCGCGTCCGATCAGCCAGCGGCGAATTTCCGAGGTCCCCGCACCAATCTCGTATAATTTGGCGTCGCGCAGAAGGCGGCCTGTAGAGTATTCATTGATATAACCGTTACCGCCGAGCAGCTGAATGGCGTCCAGCGCCATCTTGGTGGCGGCTTCAGCGGAAAACAAAATAGCGCCTGCGGCGTCCTTGCGGGTGGTCTGGCCGCGATCGCAGGCCTTGGCGACGGCATAGACATAGGCCCGCGAGGCATTCATGCTGACATACATGTCGGCCAATTTGCCCTGCACCAGTTGGAATTCACCGATGGACTGGCCGAATTGTTTGCGCTCGTGGATATAAGGCTGAACGACGTCCATACAGGCCTGCATGATGCCGATCGGGCCGGCGGCGAGCACGGCGCGCTCATAATCCAGGCCTGACATTAAAACACTGACGCCGCCATCGAGCGGACCCATGATGTTTTCTGCCGGCACCTCGCAATCCTCAAAGACCAGTTCGCCGGTCTCGGATCCGCGCATGCCAAGCTTGTCGAGCTTTTGGGCGACGGAGAACCCCTGAAAGTCCTTCTCGATCAGGAAGGCTGTGATGCCGCGCGAGCCCGCTTCCGGGTTTGTCTTGGCGTAGACGACCAGCGTGTCGGCTGCAGGTGCGTTGGTGATCCACATCTTGGAGCCATTGAGGATGTAGTTATCACCCTTCTTTTCGGCCTTCAGACGCATGGATACGACATCAGAACCTGCACCCGGCTCAGACATGGCCAGCGCACCAACATGTTCGCCGGAAATCAATTTGGGCAGATATCGCGCCTTTTGCTCGGCACTGGCCCAGCGACGCAACTGGTTGATACATAGATTTGAATGCGCGCCGTAGGACAGACCAACAGAGGCCGAGGCCCGGCTGATTTCTTCCATCGTGACGACATGCTCGAGATAACCAAGCCCCGTACCGCCATCTTCTTCGGAGACCGTCATACCCAGCAGGCCGAGGTCACCCATCTTGCGCCACAGATCCGGTGGAAAGACATCTGTCTGATCAATTTCAGCGGCACGAGGCGCGATTTCATCAGCGGCGAAGGACCGGACCGTGTCGCGGATCATGTCCGCGGTTTCACCAAGGTCGAAGTCGAGGGCGGGATATTGGTTTGACATCATGCCGCGCGACATAACACGCACCACACCGGGGTCAAGCGTCGCCGATGTCGCGGGCTAAAGAATTCCCCGCACCGATCAGGATTTGGACTTTCGGCGCTGTTTCTTCCGCAGCACGCCAAACAATTGAATTGATGCCGCCACAAACAGGAATACGCCTCCGACGAGGGCGGCCACGCCTGCATTCATGTTCTGCTCTTCGAGCAAGACGTCGATGTTTTGATAGACGTTGTACCCACCACCTATTGTCAGGACCAGTCCTGCCAGAATAACGGCCATAAACCCAAAGCCATTATCCTGATATTCTTGCACTTCTACGTCAGCGTCGACAAATGGTTCAGCTTCCCCGACAAGGTCATGCGGCGCAAATTCGCTGCCGCGATCATCGGTCACCGCAGCGAACGCTTCATCAAGCCCGACCGGGTCATCTTTGACCGAGGATTTAGCGCCGGTTACATCGCCCACAGCCCCCTGGCTGGGCGCTGGCTTCTCTGATGGATGTGGCGGATGCGTATCTTGAGCCGCAATGGCGGATGAGCCATCCGGGTCGGCTTGATTAACGGCCGGCGCTTCAATCTCGGTTACGACCGGACCGGCTTGGGGCTCGTCGGCCTCGACCGGTTGCACCGTTTCACCGTCACGCATTGCCGCGGCCAACTCAGCAAGTTCTTCACCGAAGGACGGTGAGGTATTTGCTTCGGTTTTCTCGCTGTCAGCCTTTACGTCGGCCAGGTCATCCGATCCGACAGCATCAATTGGCTCCACGCTTGTCTCATGCGCATTGTCAGTATCTGCATTGGTATCCGTCCTACCGGAATCAAGATGCGCTAACATTCCACCTGCAAGGACATAACCGACAGAAACACCCTCTGGCAGATGCTTCTCGGTGGCAACATCGACAGCCATGCCGGCTTCCGGTGCCTCGACGACAGGCTCAAATCCGGTAATTTGGATTGCCATACGTGCAATCAATTGAGACGTCGGGTCAGTTTCCGCGGCAACGTCTTGTGTCGGCGGTGTCAGCGGCGCCTGATTGACGGCTTCGGTCGGCGTATTGAGGGGGGCGCTTGCTTCGACAACCGGATCCTGCTCAGGGGCGTTGGGATCTGCTTGTGAGGCTGTAGTGTCGGCGGAAGCTGACGGATTCGCTTCAACTTTTTCCTCGTCCGGACGGATCACAGGAGCCGGAATTTTTTTTGGGGCTCCGCTGAGCAACCCGTCAAGAGGAGATCCTGTGACCAATCTCCGGCGAACCGGTGGTTTCACGGGCACCTTTTCCGGCTCGGGATCAGTTTTTACCGGTGTGTCATCCCGGACCGGTTCAGTAGCGGATTCCGGCTCTAATTCTGGCGCATCTGGTTCCGCATTCGCTTCTGTTTCGACAACAGCTTCGGCATTTTCACTGGCTTCATCAACGGTCTTGCCGTTACTATCCGCTGCTTCAAGAATGCGTGAAATTTCGTCTTCCGCCTCCAGCTGACCGTTTGGTATCAAAGGCATAGGAGGAGGCGCGAGTGGCTCCTCATCGGCTTCAGCGATTGATTGAGCCGGTAATTCCTCGGGCGCGACCGGTGCATCCTCGAGCGGGGTAGACGGCTCCTCGACCTCGGCTGGTTCAAGTGTGCTAGAGCCTTCAAACGCCGCCTCGACGGATTCCATCATACCCGGCAAATCTGCCGGTGGCGTGGGCGATACCGTCGGTGCTGAGGCGGGAGCTGTGTCCGCGTCTACACGCTTAACCAGGGCCACGACCGGGTCCGGCAATTGAGCGGGTGGCTCTCCTGGCTGTTCGGTCTGCGTTAAATCGGAGCGAATGGACTTGAGGTCGATCGTCTCAGTCCCCTCCAGCTCGGCTGGGCGGACCTCGACGTTTTCATCCGCCTCCTCGCTTGGCTCTGAGGGATGCTCGACCTTTATGACAAGATCGACGAGTGCATCATCCGGTTCTGCGGCACGGACTGGCGCGGCACGCTTTGGGTCTCTGAGAAACAAAACGCTCTCAGCGTCGCGTCGATCAAAATCAATGTCGCCATGCGCGGCAATGGCCTCCGCCGTAGCCTGCGCGCGCCCTTCATAAAGATAGCGCGCCACATCACTGCTGCGAAATGCCGGGGCGCCAACACCGTGCACGAAAGAAATCAGGGCATCGCGCTGGTGGTTTGTAAGGGTCTCTGTCGCAACGTCGTCAATCGCCTTTTCCGCCTGCATGACGTCATAGATCAACAAAAGAGACGCCTCGGCCTCCGAGACACTCACACCGGACTTGGCAGCCGCACGATGGCCATAGCCAACCACCCATCGGCCGTCCGGTTCCTGGACCGCGTTCGCGTAAAAGGTTTCAAAGCGCTTGATCAGCGCCTGCGCGGCGGGAGATGATTTTGGTCGAGGCTTCATTGTGTTCCGTTTCGAGACGGCATCAGGGTTATCTTGCTGATCATTGCAAGCCAAGCGCCGCCTCTCCCTCAGCTGGACTCGTCCACGAATATTTCCGTAGAATCCAAAGCCGTGAAAGGCGCGAAAAATCCGCCACCACTGCCACCGCCGATAATATAAATTCCGTTATCGAGAACAGCTGCCGCCGCCCCGGTTCTTGGCGATGGCAAATCGGTTGCCGCTTGCCATTGCGCATTACCGGGCTGCAGCGTGGAATGGCTGGTAAGTGTCGTGCGTTGGTCTGCTCCCCGTCCGCCAAATATGTGAAGCCGGCCCGCCGTAAATGCAGCGGCGACGCCTGACCGAGCATCTGGCAAGTCCGGGCCGCGGCTCCAATGATCGGTTTGAGGATCATAGATGTCGACCCGAGCCGATGTCGTGCCGCCGGTGATGCCACCAATAATGTAGATGCGGTTGTCAGCCACAACAGAAGCGGCAGCGCGGCGGGTGACGCCATCGGGCACGTCAATCGTGTCCCAGGCCTTCTCATCCGGGTCGAAGATAAACAAGCTGGTTTCGTTCAGAAGGCCGCCGACTGCATACAAATGCCCATCCAGTGTCAGCAAGGAAAAATCAGCGCGAGCTTCGGGCATGGCGACTTCGCTCTGCCAAACCCCGCCTTCGGGAGACCATGACCACATTTTTGCGGATGGTCCGACGGCTTCGTTTTCAGGATCAAAACCTCCCATGGCAAATCCGCCGGCCGCATATACGCGCCCATTGAGCGCGGCAATACCAAAACGCTCCAGTCCGCGGGGCAATGGTGTTTCGCCAAACCAGCGGTCAATCTCCGCATCATAGGATTCAAACTCGTCGCGGGGTTGGGTCAGGCCAGCACCGCCGGCGGCATAAATATGGTCACCAATGACGGCCACACCCAGGCCCGCGCGCGGCGCGTCAAGTCTCGCAGCCGTTTCCCACCGGCCGTGAATTTGGCCCTGAATCTGGCCCTGAATCTGGCCCTGAATCTGGCCCTCGGATTGAACCTGAGACAGGGCGGGAGATCCTACGCCAGCCAGCACAGCCATCGTCAAAATCAGTAAACGCTTCATTTCACCATCCATGCTCCCCAGCATCTCAAGCATTTCATCACAACAAGACCAGTGTCGCCAGCCCCAAGAATGCAAGGAAACCGATGATATCGGTCACGGTGGTCACAAAAACCGAAGAGGCGACGGCGGGATCTGCGCCTGCCCGATGCAGACCAAGCGGTATTAAAATCCCGGAAAGACCAGCACAGGCTAGGTTTAGCACCATGGCAATTGCGATCACTGCGGCCAACTCGCCATCCCGAAACCAGGCCAATGTCACGCCGCCCATCACTGCAGCAAACACAACGCCATTTACTGTACCCGTCGCCAATTCTCGCCAGATAACCCGGACTGTATTGGCCGGCGTGAGATCGCGTTCGGCGATTGAACGAACAGCGACAGCCAAGGATTGCGTGCCGGCATTACCGCCCATGGAGGCGACAATCGGCATCAATACAGCTAAAGCGACGATCCGTTCGATCGAGCCTTGGAACATCGCGATCACCCCGGATGCGAGGATTGCCGTAAACAGGTTGACCAGCAGCCAGGGGGCCCTCGCCTGCACTGATCGCAGGACGGTATCGGCGAGACCGGCATCGGTCACACCGGCCAAAGCCAACAAATCTTCCTTATTTTCGTCCTGAATAACATCAACGATATCATCCAGTGTCAGCATCCCCGAAAGGCGCCCGGCCGCATCGACGACCGGCGCTGACACCAGATGATATTTGCGAAACAGATAGGCGACCTCTTCCTGATCGGTCTCAGGATCGACAAGAATACGCGGCACTTCCATCAGATCAGAGACAGGCACATCCCGCGAGGCGCTGAGTAACCGGCAGACCGGAATTTCGCCGACCGGGCGATGCGCTGCATCAACGACAAAGACATCGTGAAACTTGTCCGGCAACTCGCCGTCCGTGCTCATCATATGCTCGTAAAAGTGACCTACTGTCCAAAAATCCGGTGCCGCGACAAAGTCGCGTTGCATCAATCGACCGGCCGTATCCTCATCATAGGCCAGGCTCGTCTCGACAGCTTCGCGGTCTTCATCAGAAATTTCCGCGAGCACCGCTGCACGGGTTTCCTCGTCGAGCTCCTCAACAACTTCGGTGGCATCATCGCTATCAAGATCGGTGATAGCAGCCGCCAGATGAGCGGTGTCGAGCCACTCCATCAAAATTTCGCGCGTATCGGGTTCTAATTCGGCCAGCACCTCTCCCGTCAGAATATCGGGGGTGAGTTCCGCTAGTTTTTCCTGTTTCCCAACCGACAGCTGTTCGATGACATCCGCGATATCCGCGACATGCAACGGGGCCAGGATTTGTCGAATTTCATCAGCATCCGATCGTCGAATCGCATCCCGCAAGCAAGAGATCAGATCAGTATCAATATCTGCATGGGCATGGGTATCGGGCAGGAGTTCATCGGCAAAAGCGTCGTCGCTCATGGTGGCTCCTTGCTGACTGGCCATCTCAGGCTTTGGTGATATCGATCAAATCTATCTGTTGAAGATGGTTCGTGCGGTGTCTTAAACCGCTCCGCCGGAAGCGACAAACGGAGTTTCCGCCCGCTCCAATCCCAATGGGCCTCGCACAAACACAAAACCCTCCGCGAAGGAGGGTTTGAGTCCGGTTCCATCCGGAAGATCTTTTCCTTGGAAAAGTTATGGTGCGGTCGAGAAGACTC
Source organism: Maricaulis sp. (assembly GCA_029251785.1). Lineage (GTDB taxonomy): Bacteria > Pseudomonadota > Alphaproteobacteria > Caulobacterales > Maricaulaceae > Maricaulis. The sequence continues at coordinate 25,837 of JAQXCQ010000015.1, forward strand.
GAACTTCCACGGGTTTTACCCCACAGCGACCTCAACGCTGCGCGTCTACCAATTCCGCCACGACCGCACGTGGAAGAGCGCGGGAGATAGCAACATCCCCGGAGCTTGTGAAGAGGCAATAGCGGCAGAATGTTTTCGTAGAGCAGCTGTACAGGCGCGCCGGTTCAGGTGTCGCTTAGGCGGCAGCGAAGTATTCGTTGGAATCGGCTGTTTCGGTAATCGTGATCGCGATGCGCTCGCCCTTGATCACGATTTCACCGCGAGCGATGGGATGTCCATTGGCCAGGATCCAGCACAATTCGCTCTCGTTGGAATCCAACGGGATGACAGCACCACGACCCATTCGAAGAAATTGGGCAATCGGCATCTTGGATCGACCAAGAAGAACCGATATTTCAACATCTACAGCACCTAGCTGACTCACGCATCACTCCTAGACCAGGGATTCTGGATTACTGCACTGATGTTTCGCTGTTTGGGTTTCAGCAATGTTAAGACGGTGAAATATGACATTACAAATTACCGAATGGGCAGTTTCGCCCGGCTATACACCCTATGAAGCGGCTGTCCGATTCATGGAAGAGCGCGTCGCAGCCATCGCCGCGGGCGAAGCCAATGAGCTTGTCTGGTTATTAGAACACGCCCCGCTCTACACGGCGGGTACCAGCGCTAAGCCCGAGGACTTGCTAACACCGGACCGTTTCCCCGTGCACCAGACCGGGCGCGGCGGTGAATACACCTATCACGGACCAGGCCAACGCGTGGCCTATGTCATGCTGGACCTGACCAAGCGCGGCCGAGACGCGCGGAAATTTGTCTGCAATCTTGAGCAATGGCTGATTGATAGCGCTGCCGCCTACGGCGTGGTTGCGGGACGACGCGACGGACGAGTGGGGGTTTGGGTGGACCGGGCCGGTGGCCGCGAAGACAAGATCGCCGCGATCGGCGTCCGTTTACGCCGCTGGGTGTCGTTTCACGGGATCGCCTTCAATCTCAACCCGGATTTGAGCCATTTTAGCGGCATCACGCCCTGCGGAATTTCCGACCCACTCTTCGGCGTGACAAGCTTGCACGATCTGGGACACACGGTCGAAATGATAGATCTGGATGCCGCGTTACACCTCGCGTTTACCGATATTTTCGGCTCAGTCAGGCGCGTTTCCGCCCCGGAATTGGGCGATTGCAATTCATCAGAAACGCCGAATCCCTAAAATTTGTCGGCCGGCTTATCCTCGGGACTGGCATCGGCAGAGCCGGCGGGCGCTTCGTCAGCGTCCTCGACAGCGCTATCGTCTGATGTTGGTGTTTCGCCGTTTTTTTGATCGTCCTCTAAATCGCTTTGCGAATTTGCTTCGCTTGGATCTGAGCCCGCCGATTCGGAAGAAGGCGGCGATGATACCGGCTCCGAATGGGAAACGGAGGTGGCGCGCAAATCAGCCATGGCTCCACCTGCGCTTTTCATGCGCGTAAACCAAATCGCAAAACCGGCGAGCACAATCCAGAAACCGCCATAACTCGCCCAAGTCACCCCTGGCATCCAGGTTTCGTATATGTCTGGATTTGCAGTCAGATTGTCCTGCCAGGCCGAGATGAAGGCTGGATCGTTTACGGCCGCAGTGAAGGCCTCAACATCCTCGGGATTAACCCCATTTGCCGCCGCGAATTCCATCATGTGTTCGGTCATGTGACCGAGCACTTCACCCATACCCGCCAATACTGACCCGATTATCGCAAGGGTCGGCGGAAGAAAGGCGATTCCCGTACTCTTATTGGCGTGTCGACGACGATTGAAATGGAGCGATAAAACACACCAAAAGACGAACAGGCTGACCAGAAAATTCCAGAAAGCAGGCAATCCAAGACCAATGCGCAACCCGTCAAGGGCTGCGAAAAACGCTAGAGCCAATACAAATGCCGTCGTGCTCGCTCGATTATTCGGCCACAATAAGACGCCAAATTTCATCGTTATTCCTCGTTGTGCTGCCAATCCGAAGCGGGCCGACTCTGCAGCCGTCCCGATAGATAGGGTGTGCGATTTTATTCAGTCAAATTCGATCATCAATTCGTCGGCTGCTACTGAAGCGCCGGCCTCAATGTTGACGGTTTTGATCACCCCATCCTTCTCGGCGCGAATGACATTTTCCATCTTCATTGCTTCTACAACTAGCAAGGGTTCGCCAGCCTTGACGCTCTGTCCCTGCTCAACGGCAACCGAAACAACAAGCCCGGGCATCGGGCTAATTACCAAACGGCTCGTATCGGCTTTTACCTTCTCCGGCAGCAGGGCCTGCAATTCGGCCGAGCGCGGCGTACAGACGAGTGCAACGGCCGAAAAACCCCGGTGCCGCATCGCATAACCTTCGGTCCGGTCGGCAATTTCGAGCGCAAAATCGGTTTTGTCGATACGGCCCTCAAACAACGCCATGCCGGGCTTCCAGCCTGTTGTTAGCTCGATACGCTCATTGCCCAATGCCGGTGCCCAGACAAAGGCCCGGTCGCCCGCCTCACCCATTTCAAATTCGACAGAGATGCGCCGCCCTCCCAGGATGACCACCCATTCACGCGTTTCGGGCTCGATATAGGGTGTGATGCGTCCATCGATTTGCGCGGCACGGCGCAGAAATGTCTCATGAACAAATGCGGCAGCGCAGGTCAGGTATAGCAATTGCTCTTCGCGCGGAGCGGTGCCGTGGAAGCCCTCCGGGAAGTGCTCCTCGATATAGCCGGTATGGATTTGCCCTGCGCGAAAGTCGCGCTCGTCTAAGACGGCCGACAAGAAGGGCGCATTGGATTGCAGGCCATCAATATGCAGCCGGTCGAGTGATGCCGACAAAGCGTTGATCGCGGCGTCGCGGTTTTTACCGTAGCCGATCACTTTGGCGATCATCGGGTCATAAAAAAGCGAGATCTCATCGCCCTCGCGGACGCCGCTATCAATGCGCAATTCGCCATCGGCGATCTTGCCCTCCGGGGCCATGGAGAATCGTTTCAGACGGCCAATGGATGGCAGAAAGCCGCGATAGGGATCTTCAGCGTACAGGCGCGCCTCGACCGCCCACCCCTTGATTTTCACGTCGCGCTGCTTGAGCGGCAATTCCTGGCCCTCGGCGACGCGGATCATCTGCTCGACCAGATCCAGCTCACAAATCATCTCCGTCACGGGGTGCTCCACCTGCAAGCGGGTGTTCATCTCGAGGAAGTAGAAATTGCTGTCCTTATCAACGATGAATTCGACCGTTCCGGCGCTGTCGTAATCAACAGCGGCTGCCAGCGCGACAGATTGTTCGCCCATCGCCTTGCGTGTGGCCTTGTCCAAGAAGGGCGATGGCGCCTCTTCGAGCACTTTCTGATTACGGCGCTGAATCGAGCATTCGCGCTCATTGAGATAAATTGTATTACCGTGCTTGTCGCCAAGCACCTGAATTTCAATATGACGCGGCTGTTCAACGAATTTCTCGATCAGGATACGATCATCACCAAAGGCGGTCTTGGCCTCATTACGGGCCGAGACGAACCCCTCTTCTACCTCGGCTTTATTGCGCGCGATGCGCATACCCTTGCCGCCGCCGCCAGCAGACGCCTTGATCATCACCGGAAAGCCGATCGCCTTGGAGGCCGCAACGGCAGTTTCGACGTCACTGATCTCGCCATCAGCACCGGGAATGGTACTGACACCAGCCTCGGCGGCTAATTGTTTGGAGCGGATCTTGTCGCCCATCGCATTGATCGCGTTCACATTGGGCCCGACCCAGCCAATGCCCGCCTCTTCAAGAGCCTTGGGGAAAGCCGCATTTTCAGACAGAAAACCAAAACCCGGATGGACAGCGTCTGCGCCGGTTTGCTTCGCGGCATCCAAAATCTTGTCGAGGCACAGATAACTTTCACCCGGTGCCGGAGGGCCGATCAAAACGGCCTCATCGGCCATCTGGACGGCCATACTATCCGCGTCGGCCTCGGAATAGACGGCAACCGTCTGTATTCCCAGACGTTTGCAGGTCTTGATGACACGAACGGCGATCTCGCCACGATTGGCGATCAGGATTTTCTTGAACATGGAGACCCCAGACAGGATGGACGAATGTCCGACATAGCCGGTTTAGCGCGGCCCGCGGTGTGGGGGCAAGCGGCGTGCTGCGCTGATTGAAATCGATTGCGCCCCGTCGACCCGCGCGCTAGCGCTCAACGACGGCATTCGCCGCCGCGCGTCCAGACTGGAGCGCGCCGTGGAGCGTTCCCGGAGCGCGCGTGGACGTGGCCTCGCCGGCGAAAAAGACGCGTTGATCAACCGGTTCCAACAGACGAATGCGGGAATCCCATTGGGTATTCTCCGCCGGGAAGGAATAGCTGCCATAGGCATGGGGATCTCTGGACCAGCGCGTGATCTGAGTGGCAACCGGATCTGGCAAGCTGGAGCCAAACATGCCGCGAAGCGCCTCCATCGCGAGGGCGACGGTTTCCTCATCATCAAATTGCTCGAGATATCGCGCGTAGGAACCCGCATTGAATCCCATCAAGATGGGACCCTGCCCGTAGGCCGATAAATTGACCCATTCCGCCCATGCACCCCGGTCTGCTGTCAGTCGATTAAACATTTCGGGATCATTGGGCCAAGCCTGCTCGCCAAAACGCAGAATACATTTATTGAGAACGCCGACCCCAAGGTCCTGAATGGCCTGTTGCTTGGTATCGGGTAGATCCGGTGTGAAGCGAATAATATTTTCACGTAGAACGCCAAGCGGAACCGTGACGACGACAGCATCCGCGCGTTCTGTGCCGCTCGACGTTGTGACGAGCACACCATCACGATCATGATCAATTCCCAGAACCGTCTGCGACAGTCGAACATCCAGCCCGTGCGCCATGTGCTGCATCATGCGATCTATACCGCCGAGCAGCATCGCGTCTCCGCCGGAGAGCTCCTCACCCTCAGTCCAGAAACAGCGAGAAAGGTTTTCGTAATCGGTCCCGAACTCATGTTCGAGTTCAGTGTTCAGCAAGAACAGGCCACGGCGGCGCTTGGCCTCACTAAAGGCGTCCAGCCTCATCAACCGAAACAGTCGGTTATCGAGCACGCCGCGCGGCCGGATGCGACATTCACTCTCCAGACGATTGCCGGGTGCATTGGCGGCAAATCGTGTGAGCCGGGTTTCCATCTCATCAAGCCGATTTAACGCCCGCCTATCAAGGAGGCCACCGCTCTCACCATAGATCTGACGATTGTCATAATCGGTCGCGCTTAACGCGAGTCCCGACTGAACGGCGAGGTCACGTACGGGATTGTTATCGAGACCATGTACCCAGGACGCTCCAAGCTCGACCGGGCGATCGACCCAGGCGCGGCTGGTACGGGCACGTCCACCAATTTCGGCCCGCGCTTCCAGCACGGTGACGTCCATGCCGGCGCGCTGAATGTCTGCGGCGCAAGCCAGCCCTGCGACGCCCGCTCCGACGATAATCGCACGGCCGCCTCGCCTCTGCCCGAACGCACGCCCCGAGAGCGCGAGCGATGCCGCAGATCCCGCCAGAAAGAGCCGTCGGTCCAATTGTCCCAGTTTACGCATTCACGATCCGAAGCTGCCGCTGATCAGATGATTGAGGGGCGATAATTACTTGAAATCGCGTGTATGTCACTCAACCAAATAGGGAAGTTTGGTCGTATCAGAGAATAGCGCTCGATCCGGCAAGGGTCATTTAATCGGCGAACGCTTGGTTGCGCGGTGGTTCCAGGGAGTCAAAGCGGAATCAAATCAAGTCGCTATAACGGTATGTTGTCGTGCTTTTTCCAAGGATTTTCCAGATCCTTGTGCTTCAATGTCCGCAGCGCCTGGATCAAACGGCGGCGTGTATTGCGTGGCATAATGACGTCATCGATATAACCGCGGGACGCTGCGATGAAGGGATTTGTGAATCGCCCCTCATACTCGGCAACATGCTCGGCCATCTTTTCTTCATCACCCAGATCGGCCCGGTGGATGATTTCCGCTGCGCCAGATGCCCCCATCACAGCGATTTCCGCCGTCGGCCAGGCGTAATTCACATCGCCGCGCAAATGCTTGGAGCTCATCACATCATAGGCACCGCCATAGGCCTTTCGGGTGATGACGGTGAGCTTGGGCACGGTGGCTTCTGCATAGGCAAACAAGAGTTTGGCCCCATGTTTGATCAAGCCACCATATTCCTGTTTGGTCCCGGGCAGGAATCCGGGAACATCAACCAGGGTGACCAGCGGAATGTTGAAGGCATCGCAAAACCGCACGAAGCGGCCGGCTTTGCGGCTGGCATCAATATCGAGCACACCGGCCAGACTCATCGGCTGGTTAGCGACGATTCCGACGCTTTGGCCTTCCAGGCGCGCAAAGCCAACAACGATATTGGGCGCATGTTCGGGCGAAATCTCAAAGAAGTCGCCTTCATCGACGATCTTCTCGATCAGCTCTTTCATGTCATAGGGCTGATTTGGGTTGGCGGGGATTAGCGTGTCGAGGCTGGCCTCGCAGCGATCGATGGCGTCCTGTGTGGAGCGAACCGGAGCCGGTTCGCGATTGGACAGAGGCAGAAAATCGACCAAGCGCCGCAATTGCACCAGCGCTTCAAGATCGTTTTCGAACGCGCCATCCACGACGCCTGACTTCTTTGCGTGCACGGAGGCCCCACCCAGCTCTTCGTGGGTCACTTCTTCATTGGTGACGGTTTTGACCACATCCGGGCCCGTCACATACATGTAGGAGGTGTCGCGGACCATGAAGATGAAGTCTGTGATCGCGGGCGAATACACATCTCCGCCGGCGCAGGGTCCCATAATCATGGAAATTTGAGGAACAACACCGGAGGCCAACGTGTTTTGCAGAAAGATGTCGGCATAACCGGCCAGTGCGGCCACGCCTTCCTGGATTCGCGCTCCGCCGGCATCGAAAATACCGATGACCGGCGCACCGTTTTGTAGGGCAGCCTTTTGGATTTTGACGATTTTCTCAGCGTGCGTCGCTGACAGGGAACCGCCGAAGACAGTGAAATCTTTCGAAAAAACGTAAATCAAACGACCATTGATCGTGCCGTGCCCGGTGACGACTCCATCGCCGGGGATTTGCTTTTCGGCCATGCCGAAATCGGCGCAACGGTGCTCAACAAACATGTCCCATTCTTCAAAACTGTCATCATCCAGCAGAAGTTCGATGCGCTCACGGGCCGTCAGCTTGCCCTTGGCATGCTGAGCATCAATACGTTTTTGTCCGCCACCCAATCTGGCACGGCTGCGTTTTTCTTCTAACTGCTCCAGTATGTCTTTCATGGTTATTCCTTAATCAACTCAAGCACAGCCTCAGCCGCGTGGGGAATATTAGTGCCAGGACCAAAGATAGCTGCCACCCCATCTGCGCGGAGTTGGTCGTAATCTTTGGGTGGAATCACACCGCCACAGATCACCACAATGTCCTCAGCCCCCTGCGCCTTGAGACTGGCAATTAATTGCGGCACCAGTGTCTTGTGACCGGCTGCCTGAGAAGATACACCGACAATATGGACGTCATTTTCAATCGCTTGCTGGGCCGCCTCTTCTGGGGTCTGAAACATGGGCCCCACATCCACATCAAAGCCCAGGTCGGCAAAGGCCGTGGCAATAACCTTGGCACCGCGGTCATGTCCGTCCTGACCCATTTTTACCACCAGCATGCGCGGGCGGCGGCCATGGTTTTCGGCAAAGGCTTCGACCTTATTTTTAATACTCATAAAACCCTCATCATCTTGATAAGCAGAGCCGTAAACTCCGCT
>JAQXCQ010000141.1 GCA_029251785.1 Maricaulis sp.
GCTCGCATGACCGTCAATCGCGCCCTTCGTGCTCTGACGGAGAGCCGGCTGATCGTCCGCAAGCGCCGCGCAGGCAGCTTCGTCGCACACCCGCCCTCACCGTCTGCCATGCTGGAAATCGTTGATATGGCGTCAGCGATACCGGCGCGCGGGCAGCGCTATCAATACGAATGCCTGCGCAATGAAACCGTTGAGGCCGATTCCGAAACCGCCCGCCGACTGCGCGTCGAACCCGGCGCTCCGTTGCGCCATATCATCTGCCGTCACAGGGCAGACGACGCCATTGTCGAGCTTGAAGAACGCTGGATCAATCTGGCGCTTTTGCCGGACGCGGCGAACCAGAGCTTTACCGAGACCGCGCCGGTCGCCTGGCTGCTGGCAGCGGCACCCTGGACCGAGGCCGAACACACGGTATCCGCGCGCAATGCGGATGAGCGACTGGCAGAGCTGATAAATACCCAGGCGGGCGCTGCCTGTCTTGTGCTGGAACGTCGTACTTTCCAGGGAGATGCGGTTGTGACGTTTGCCCGACTAACGCATCCCGGTGATAAACATCAGATGACCGAGCGTTTTGTTCCGGAATGACTGGCCGTCGCTAACCTCGCACCCTCACACCAACACTCAACGCCCGTGGTTCGCCCGGAAAATACCGTTCCGATCCAAAGGCATAATCTGCCCGCGTGGCGTAGCGCTCGTCGAACAGGTTGCGAACGGTCCCGAATGTCTCGATCTGGTCGGTGATCTGGTAGCGCGCGCGCAAAGCCCAGACATCGTGGCCGGCATAGCTGTGTTCGTTGGCTGCATCGGTGAAGTAGGAACCGACATGGCTCCAGCTAAGGGAGGCGGTTAGAGGCGCGCTCACTTGCCAGTCCATTGATGTGGTCCAGAGCCAGTCTGGTGCTGTGTCGATCCGGTTTCCCGCGGTGATGACCTCACTGGCTCGACCGACATTGCGGTTGAAATCATATTCGTGTCGCGACCAGCTGCCGGCAAAAGATAGGGCCAACACCTCTGTAAGTTCGTGGCGGGCCGACAATTCAAGGCCTGCATGACGTGTTCGGCCATCGGTGACGTTGAACCCGTCAGCATCGCGGAAGAAGACATTGTGTTTGCGCATCACAAAGGCGGCCAATTGCAGGCTCGATCCGGACGGGGTTGAGAACCGCACGCCAGTCTCAAGGCTGTCCAAGGTTTCCGCCTCAATATCCTCAATTTGCTGGTTGATCTGTAATCGATACAGCTCCGCGACCTGCGGAGCCCTCGCGCCCCGTGCCAGTCGTGCAAAGAGGTTTGTGCCTGATGCGACTTGCCAATTCGCGCCAATATGCGGGGTCAGCAACGTAAAGTCATCCGACCGGTTCGGGAGCCGCCAGAACCGACCTGTTGTGTTGGCGGCCAGATGGTTTGTGTAGTCAAAGCGCGTGTGTTCGAGCCGTAGGCCGGCGTGCAAAGTCACATACGACACAGGTCGCCAGGCCGCCTGCGCATACAGTGCCGACACGCCGGAATTGACCTCGTAATCATAGTGGTCGCCCTGGGTGTAGGAGAAGATCGTTGCGCGTGTTTGCGTCTCCGTCAGATCACCACGGGTCTGCTCATAATCGAAACCCAGCGTCACCCGGCCTGCCTCAAAGTCCCGCGACAGCGACGAAATCAGGCCCAGGCTTTGATGGCCGCTTTCTTCCAGCGCCTTGGACGGCAGGAAGTGCATTCGAAATTTCATTTCGTTGAATCGGGCATAGGGTGTCAGCGAGACCTGCCAGCCATTGTCCAGCAAAGTTCGAAGCTCAACACTGGCGCGAATTGCGAGCGCATCCCGAAATGCGTCGGGGTCGGAATTGGTCCGGGAGAGTTCGCGGTCTTCGTAGGCGTCGGCGCCGCGGACAAAGCTGGCAGTTTCCTGGTGGAGGGATACCGCTGAAAGTGTGGCACGCCAGTCCATTGCCCCCGCTTGCCCTTGCGCCCTCAGAAAAGTCACCAGACGATCCAGAGACGACTGATCTCGCCAGCCATCCTCATGCAGGCCTGCGATGGCCAGAAGCGCCCGCCCGGAGCCGAAGTCGGTCGGTAAAATGGCCTTGCCCCGGCCACGCCCAAACGCGCCCAATTCAAGCTCGAGACTCGACAACACATCTTCCGGATTCGGCGTGAGAATGTTGATCGTTCCGTGCAAGGCATTGGAGCCATGCAGCGCCGTTCCCGGGCCGGGCAGCACTTCGATCGGGGTGGCGATGTCGGCAGTGCTTTCGAACAGGGCATTGACGTTGCCAAAGCCCGCGGCGCGCATGGGGATGCCGTCTTCCAAATACAGGAAGGAGCCCGCGCCCGCGCCGCCGGTCAGGATCGGGGAGCGGATGGAGGTTAGATGTTCTGCGCCATTGCCCCGGTGAAGGTGCACGCCCGCCAGCCGGTTTAGCGCCTCCGATGGGTGATGGGCCCCGATCTCATCAAGACGGTCTGCGCCGAGAGTGCCTGTCGCGGTCGATGCGTCAGCCTGATTTTCACCGCGACGGTCGCCCGTGACGATGATGACGTCCTGGGCTGTCGCCATGGCGGAGAGACCGATCGCACAGAGCACTCCAACTGACACAACGCGATGCATACCCGGCTCCAAACCTATGCGCCGGACGCATTGGCCTTGGCATTTCGCGTCCGCAATTCATCGACAATATCACTCAGTGACACATTCCTTGATTCCAGCAAAACCATCAGGTGGAAGATCAGGTCTGCGGATTCTCCAATCAGGGCCTCGCGGCTTTCCGACACCGCCGCGATTGCGACTTCGACCGCTTCTTCACCGACTTTTTGAGCGGGTAGTTTTGGAGCTTTGGTCAGGAGTCTGCTGACATAAGAATCCTCCGGTGCCTGCCCGGCTCGAGTTTGAATAACCGCTTCGAGATGGGCGAGGAAGCCAAGGCCAGGAGCGGGATCATTGCCAAAACAACTGACGGTATTGGTGTGGCAAGCCGGGCCGGTCGGACGAACTTCCACCAACAAAGTGTCATTATCGCAATCGGCAGATATGGCAGTCAGTGCAAACGTGTTTCCCGAAGTTTCGCCCTTCATCCATAAACATCGTCGGCTTCGGGAATAGAAGTGAACGATATTGGATTGGAGTGTCTGCCCAAGGGCTTCTTCATTCATGTAACCGAGCATCAAAACTTGCCGGGTCTGATCGTCCTGGATCACGGCAGGAATTAAACCGTCGGTCTTGTCCCAATCCAGTTTTTTTGGATCAATCATATTCTTACCTCCACGCCCTGTGTGGCTAACCATTGCTTGAGCGCTCCGATTTCAATGACACCCTTGTGGAACACGCTGGCCGCCAGAGCACCATCAACACCAGTTTGAAAAACCTGGTGGAAATGGGATCGATCCCCGGCGCCACCGGAGGCAATCAGCGGGGTTGAGCATATGCTCCGGGCAGCGTCCAACTGCTCAAGATCATAGCCGTCACGGACGCCGTCCTGATCCATGCAATTGAGCACGATCTCACCGGCACCACGGTCGATGCCCTCGGCGATCCAGTCCAGGGTTTCACGTCCCGCAAAGCCGGACCGATTGGGATCGCCGGTAAATTTATGCACGTGCCAGCACGCACCAGTGCGCGCGCTGTCTATGCCCAAAACGACACACTGGCAGCCAAATTCCGCCGCCAGCCGAGAGATCAAATTCGGATCACTCAATGCGGGTGTATTGATTGAAATCTTGTCGGCCCCGGCAAATAGCCGAGCCCGAGCGTCATCAATTGAGCGTATCCCGCCGGCGACACAGAACGGGATATCAATGCGTTCTGCGATGGCGCTAATCCACGCAGGCTCTACCGCCCGCCCTTCAGGGCTCGCGGTGATGTCGTAGAATACCAACTCGTCGGCCCCCTGCTGGGCATATCGTGCCGCGAGTTCGACAATATCACCAACATCCTGGTGATCGCGAAAACGCACGCCCTTCACCACGCGTCCATCGCGCACATCCAGGCAGGGAATTATGCGTTTTGCCAACATGACAACGCCTCCTCAACCGTGAACCGGCCCTCGTAAACCGCCTTGCCGGTTATCACTCCTGCGACACCTAGGCGTTCGACCGCGCGAATATCTTCGAGCGATGCGATGCCACCAGACGCCTGCCAGGAAATCTGGGGGTAGCGCGCGACCAAATCCGCGTAGAGCTCAAGATTGGGTCCGGACAACATGCCGTCTTTTGAAATATCGGTTACCAGCGCGTGTTTAAGGTCGGCGCCAATGTGCAGATCTATGGTGTCGTAGAGATTGGTCGACGCGGTATCGGCCCACCCTTTGAGCGCCGGCCGATAGGTTCTCCCTACGAGACGAACATCAAACGCCAGACAAATTTTGTCGCGACCAAAGTCTCGGATCCAGCGGCTGACCAAATCAGGCTTGGATACAGCTAAACTGCCGATCACGACCCGATCGACACCGCCCAAAAAGAGGCGCTCGACATCCTGCACCGACCGGACCCCTCCTCCGGACTGAATACGGACACCCTCAGCGCAAATCCTTTGCGTGTCCTCGACTTGCCGTTGACGGCCATCTCTTGCCCCCGACAGATCAACAACATGAATCCACTCCACGCCGGCGCGACGATATTCCTTCGCCACTTTCGCCGGGTCGTCATCATAGGTGGTTACCGCGTCGAAGGAGCCCTTATCGAGGCGCACAACTTTTCCGTCGAGGATATCAATAGCTGGGTAGACAATCATGAGACGTTCACTTCGAGGCTTGGAGCGTGAATGAAATTTTGTAAAATTTTCGCGCCGACGGGACCGGATTTTTCGGGATGAAACTGGCAACCAACATTGTTGCCGTGACGCACAACGGACGAGAACTTCGTGGCAAACCCAGTGGTGGCACGGGTGTAGGAAGCGATTGGGGCGAAATAGCCGTGAACGAAATAGACAGACTGCCCCGACTTCATGTCAGCCAACAAAGGCTCGTCGGCATCAATATCGTGCAGGGTATTCCAACCCATGTGCGGCCATACGTCTTTCGCAGATGATTTCAGGCGCTCGACGCGCCCTGGGATCAGCCCCAAACCGGCAACGTCACCTTCTTTTGAGTGATCGAACATCAGCTGCATACCCAAGCAAATACCCAGAAGTGGGCGGGAAGATTGCGCTAAAAACGCGGTCCAACCCGCCGCGGACAATCGCGCCATGGCGGGCCCTGCGGCACCGACACCGGGCAAAATCAAGCGATCGCCGTCACCGACTTCGTCTGGAGTGGTTACAACGCGAAAGCCGGCGCGTAACCGATCAAGGGCAAAGCCAACGGAGGCGATATTCGCGCACCCAGTATCGATTATGGCGATACTCATGCCAGATACTCCTTGGTCGAAGGCAGTGTCTCGCCGCGCTGCTGAACAGCCTGTCCAAGCGCTCGACCAAAGGCCTTAAAACAGGCCTCGACCATGTGGTGTGCGTTCTCACCTTCCACCGTGACGTGGATCGCGGCCCCCAGGGAATCCGCCAGAGAACGAAATGCGTGCGGTGTCATCTCGATCGGAAACTCACCGATCGCACCCGAAGGGAGTTGGCCGTCAAACCGGGAATAGGCCCGACCGGACAGGTCAATCCAAACACCGGCGCGACTTTCATCCATTGGTAGCTCGAAGCCAAACCGACGCAAGCCAAGCCGGTTTCCGAGAGCCTCCCGAAGCGCCGAACCCAAGGCAAGACAAACATCCTCAACCGTGTGGTGAGCATCGATGTGGAGATCTCCCTCCGCCTTGATACGAATGAATATCTCTGCGTGACGGCCAATTTGCTCGAGCATGTGGTCAAAAAAGCCATTACCCGTATCGATCGAACACGGCTCGGCCCTGTCTAAGTCTACACTCACCGATATGTCGGTTTCCGCGGTTTTTCGGCGACATGCCGCCGTTCTGGGCCCCGAAAACTGATTGATTACAGCTGATTTTTCCGCTGCCATACGTCGCGCCGTCATCGCGTTACAGTGCGCATCCAGCCCTTCCATTTTAGCAAGACGCTCCACTGTGGGGGCCATTCCAACCGCTCCAGCGGAGGTCGAGGTCAGGACGGTTGTTGTCTTTTGGAAGGCCTCAACACCCAATCCGCTACAGGCCCTGGCAGCACCACCCGTCGGAAGTGTGTGATTGGGTCCCGCTGCGTAATCACCCGCCGACTCGGGAGCCCATTTCCCGACAAAAATAGAGCCGGCATTGCGTATTTTCCGCGACACACCTTCCGCATCAACGGTTTGTATGACGAGATGTTCTGGCGCATATGTATTAATTATTTCAACAGCCTGTGCGGTGTCATCATACAAAATCGCACGTGCATTTAGTAAACTTTTCCGGGCGATTTCCGAGCGGGGAAGAGCTCGCAATTGCACTTCAATTTCAGTCATAACGGAATCGCAAACCGCGGACGTCTGGCAAAGCAACACAACTTGGGCCAGCGGGTCATGTTCTGCCTGGCTGAGCAAATCAGACGCAACCAGGGCTGGGTCCGCGGCAACATCTGCCAGAACCATAACCTCAGACGGACCCGCTGGTAGATCTATCGCACAGCCCCCGGGCAGCGAGGCTACATAGGACTTCGCTTCGGCGACAAAGCTGTTGCCCGGCCCAAATATCTTATCGACCCGAGGAACGCCCCCAACCCCTGCAGCCATGGCCGCGATCGATTGGGCACCGCCCACCGCATAAATTTCATCAAGGCCCAGAATGTCTGCGGCGGCCAATACATCCTGGCTTACGCCTGCGTTTGAGCTCGGCGGAACACAAACGACGATCCGCCTCACCCCAGCAAGTTGAGCCGGGACGCTCAGCATAATCAACGTGGAAACAAGCGGAGCGCTGCCGGCTGGGACATACAAGCCGACGACGTCAATTGGGGAGACTCTCCGCTCAGCTCGAACACCGGCCCAAGTCTCTATGCCATAGCTTCGATAGCCCTGCTGAACATGAAATTTCCGGATTGCGTGGGCGGCGGCCTTGATTGCCTCTTCATCAGGTGCACCTATTTTCGCTCTCGCCTCCCGAATTTCGGCCTCGCTAACGCGAAAACTATCGGGCGCATATTGATCAAATTTGGTCGCGTATTCGCGCAGCGCCGGACCACCGCGCGTGAAGACGTCATCGACAATTTCACGCGCCTTGACGCCGGCACCGGCCGCGTCCACCGGTCGTGCGAGCAAGCGGGTTCGTGTCTCCCGGTCAGCGGTCGACCATTTTACAAGCTGAAACATGGCGACCTCAGGACAACATTTTTTCGATTGGAAGCACTAGAATCGCACGTGCCCCTTGTGCCTTCAAAGCTTCCAGCGTTTCCCAGAACACCCGCTCGCGGCACACAGCGTGCAACGCTACGACGTCATCCCGGCCCGCAATTTGAGCAATTGTCGGCGCATCCGAACCTGGCAAGAGAGCCGTGATTTCGTCAATCCGATCAGCCGGTGCGTTCAGCATGATGTATTTGGTTTGACCCGACGCGATGACTCCGGCCGCCCGCCGCATCAAGATTTCCGCTGTCGCCTCAACGTCTGACGACACGCTTTGGGTTCGTCGTATCAGTACGGCCTCGCTTTCAAGGACGGTAGCAAAGGGTTTTAAACCGTTCGCTTCAAGTGTGGCGCCGCTGGATACCAAATCGCAAATCAAGTCAGAAATGCCCAATCGCGGCGCCACTTCTACGGAGCCGCTCATCTCCACCATTTGCGCCTGCACCCCCTTTGAGCGCAGAAAATTATCGGTAATTGACGGATAGGATGTGGCGATCCTGAGCCCATTTAAGTCGGCCCAATTATCAACGGCACTGTCGACCGGTGCTGCCAGTTTTAGCGTGCAGCCTGCAAAGCCCAAATTCATCGCTATCTCAAGCGGTGAATCGGCATCCTGGGCAGGATATTTTTCGCGCAGAACATTTTCGCCCACAATGCCATAGTCACAGGCTCCGCTCGCGACAAAGCTTGGGATATCGTCATCGCGTACCAACATGAGATCAACGGGCATGTTTTGGGCGCTCTGGTGCAATTTATTGCGTCCATAGGAGAAGCGCAGGCCACAACGGGCCAGTAGGTCCAGCCCACCATCGGCCAGACGCCCTTTGCTCTGAACGGCAATTCTAAGTCTAGTCATGACGACACTTTCGCTAATCGGTCGAGAATCATGCGGTAACCTTGGTGCGGCTCTTGGGTCACAAACCGCGATACGCGGGTCACAGTCGTTGTGCTCGCCCCGGTCATTTCGCTGATTTCGCGATATGAAAACCCGCCCTGATCAAGCAGTCGCGCAACGCGCCAACGCTCGACCAAGGTCTTGATTTCTCCAGGCGTGAGCAAATCACGCAGGAAACGTTCGCATTCTTCAATGGATTTCAGGGCCAACAAAGCAGCGCTCAATGGTTGCAAGTCAGCAGGTCCGTTGGATGTGCTCTCTAGATCATTACTCGGCATAAGGCGTCCTCCTGGCGCCGGTATAGCGTGTTAGCGCGCTAACACAATAACATATCACACAACAGCCGAATGTCGCTTTGACGTAGCTCACAACGAACCCAGAACAACTGGGCTTGGACAATTAAAAACCCAACTGTATTTTACGCACTTGGACATTCATCAGACTCAAATCAGGAACACGCAGCAATGACTTTCCCAATAGTGAAATCATTTTTTGACGCAGCGACATTTACGGTCAGCCACATTGTCAGTGACCCGGAAACCGGCCGCGCTGCGATTATCGATTCTGTTCTCGATTTTGATCAGGCCTCCGGCCGCACATCAACAAAGTCCGCTGACCTCTTGATCGCTTATGTGGAAGCGGAAAAATTGGGAGTGGACTGGATTATGGAAACCCATATCCACGCAGACCATTTGTCTGCAGCCCCCTATCTGCAAGGCAGGGTTGGAGGTCGTATCGGGATCGGCTCTGCAGTTAGCGATGTTCAAAATGCCTTTGGGGACACCTTCGATGCAGGCCCTTCTTTTGCAAGAGATGGCTCACAATTTGACCACCTGTTTGCGGATGGTGAAGCTTTCAAGCTCGGCTCTATCTCGTCAACAACGCTGTCTACTCCCGGGCACACACCGGCTTGTACAGTCTTTGTCATTGGCGATGCCGCATTCGTCGGCGACACGCTCTTCATGCCAGATTTCGGTACAGCCCGTTGTGACTTTCCAGGAGGAAGCGCGGCAACACTGTACAAATCAATACAGAAAATTTTTGCCCTTCCCGATCAAACACGTCTGTTCATGTGCCATGATTATAAAGCGCCCGGTCGTGATACATTCGCCTGGGAAACCACTGTGGCGGCTCAAAAAGCCGGAAATATTCATGTGGGCGAAGGACGCGATGAAGCCGGCTTTGTACAAATGCGATCCGAGCGCGACGCGACCCTGTCTATGCCTCGGCTGATATTGCCCTCGGTACAGGTCAATATGCGCGCGGGCAATTTGCCCGAGCCCCGTAAAAATGGCCTACGCTACTTGCAGATACCAATTGATGCATTTTAGCGAATAGCTCTGACGGCAGCGCTCTGATCTAATCGATTTATTACCAATCTGCGTTTTCGCGCGCGAGCCAATAGCGCGACGCGGAAAATCGTCTAAACTTTCTTTTTTTCCAAACCGATCACCGTGGAGCTGCAGGCCTATGCCCCTGAATGAAAATATCAAATTCCCGGTGCCTGAAGATTATGCAAAAACAACCCTGATTAATGCAGAACGCTACACGGCGATGTACAAGGCGTCGATTGAAAGCCCTGAGCAATTCTGGCGTGAACAGGCTGAGCGGATCGACTGGATTGTCCCCTTTACCAAGATCGACGATGTGAGCTGGGACAGGGACGATTTGCACATTCGGTGGTTTGAGGATGGCATCCTTAACGCCAGTGCCAACTGCATTGACCGACACCTTCCTGAACGGGCGGATGATACCGCGATCATTTGGGAAGGGGATCATCCAACAGTTGATTCTCGCATTAGTTTTAAGCAGTTGTATGAACACGTCTGTCGAATGGCCAATAGCCTCAAAAAGATGGGGGTCAAAAAAGGCGATCGCGTTACGCTTTATATGCCGATGGTACCAGAAGCGGCCTATGCCATGCTGGCCTGTGCGCGGATCGGGGCGGTCCATTCTGTTGTATTTGGAGGGTTTTCTCCGGACGCTTTGGCAGGTCGGATCATCGATTGTGCGAGTTCGTTTGTCATTACCGCCGATGAGGCCGTTCGCGGCGGGAAAACCATCCCTCTCAAGGCCAATGTCGACAGCGCGCTTGAGAAAGCCAAGGATGTCAAAGCTGTCCTCGTCATTCGCCGGACCGGCGCAGATGTGAACTGGCACGCCGGACGCGATGTCTGGCACCACGAAATGGCCGAAACGGTTTCGAGCGATTGCGACCCTGAACCCATGAATGCGGAAGACCCGCTCTTCATACTCTACACATCAGGGTCGACCGGAAAGCCCAAGGGCGTGTTGCATACCACGGGCGGTTATATGGTTTGGGCTGCCATGACCCACGAGTCTGTATTCGATTACCGGCCGGGGGAGATTTACTGGTGCACAGCCGATGTCGGCTGGGTGACGGGCCACACATATATCGTCTACGGGCCACTGGCGAACGGTGCGACGACGGTGATGTTTGAGGGAATTCCAACCTGGCCCGGGCCCGACCGGTTCTGGCAAGTGGTCGAAAAGCACAAGGTCAATACATTCTACACCGCGCCGACCGCCATTCGCGCACTGATGCGGGAGGGTGATGAACCCGTCAAAAAGCATGACCGTTCATCATTGCGGCTTCTTGGGACAGTAGGCGAACCTATTAATCCGGAAGCCTGGCTTTGGTATCATCGCGTCGTCGGCGACGAGCGGTGCCCCATTGTGGATACGTGGTGGCAGACAGAAACAGGGGGAGCACTGATTACCCCCCTACCCGGCGCTCACGCACTTAAGCCTGGCTCAGCCAGCCTGCCCATGTTTGGCATCATGCCGGCACTCGTCGATGGTGACGGAAATCGCATACCAGACGAAGGCGCCGCGGAGGGAAATCTCATCCTCACCCGATCCTGGCCCGGACAAATGCGTACGGTTTATGGAGATCATGATCGTTTCATAGAAACATATTTTTCTACGTATCCCGGCTATTATTTTACCGGGGATGGGGCAAAGCGTGATGCGGACGGGTATTGGTGGATAACAGGCCGGGTGGATGATGTACTCAATATTTCGGGCCACCGGCTAGGTACAGCAGAGATCGAAAGTGCCCTGGTCGCCCATGCTGATGTAGCGGAGGCTGCGGTCGTTGGGTATCCGCATGATATAAAAGGACAGGGAATTTACTGCTACGTCACGCTTAATTCAGGCGTTAAGCCAAGCGAAGACGCTGCCGCACAAATGCGCAAATGGGTTCGCCAGGAAATAGGCCCCATTGCGACGCCCGACCTGATACAATTCGCGCCAGGCCTCCCAAAAACTCGGTCGGGCAAAATCATGCGGAGAATTTTGCGCAAGATCGCTGAGAACGCGTTTGGCAATCTGGGAGATACCTCTACACTCGCAGATCCCAGTGTCGTCGATGACCTGATTGCAAACCGGAAGAACCGATGAAACGTGTTATTGTTAGTATCCTCGTCTCCAGCGCGGCACTCGCCGCCTGCGCCACCGATTCAGGCCCGGTTTGTCGCGCTCCGGAAGCACACGAAATGGCGGCGTTTGCGGCTGTTATCAGTCATAATGAAAACGCGCTTGTCCAGGCCCTGGCTCCTGGAGCAACGCGTGATGCCTTTACCAATAGAGACCCATCCCTTCGCAGTTACCTGTGGGGGGCGAATGGCGACACGCGGGGATCTGTTGTAGGGCTTTTATCCAGACCACCGCTTTGCATTCTGGACGACCCTGCCTATCCGAGAAATGATTCCACGCGGAATATTCTCGTTTATACGCAAAGTTCGTTCGAACAGACCTCCGCGACCTATGCTGCTACGACAGCGCTCCCCTACGGGGTCATCATGTCTGACTATATGGCCTGCCGTTTTGAGAATTCGGCGTCGGGTTGGAAGCTTGCGGATATGTGTGGTTATGGCGGCCGAACCCGGTCAGCGGAATACTAGTCGGTTTCGTCTCATTTTTAAACGAGCGATGCCATTGCGCGCCTGCCGCGTAAGCCAAAGCTGCGCGAATAGCGCAGTTTAAATCCGGCATTCAACGATGCCGATCCTGAGGTGAAATCATCGATCTCTCCGCAGCGTCGGCCCGCAGCACTGGCATAACCGGCACTGGAATTTCATTGAGTACGCAGACGATGCCCCTAGTCGTCTTTCACGTCGCTTTTATGGAGGAGACGCGCAAAGGCTCGCAATCAGGGAAGTCGACCGCTCGCCCCGGAAGCATGCCAATCAGTCGTCAAATTCTGTGAGCCGCATGGGCGTCCGTCGATCCCCAATAAGTGCTTGATAGGCATCTAGAGTCAAAAACTCCGGGAAATCCTCAGCGGTTACAAGTTGGGTTAAGAGGCGTGTCGCAGTCTGGCAATTGGTCTGCATCGCGTCATCATGAGGAAGCTCGGCCGTAATGACGTCACCGATTTTGCCGATCAATCCCGTAAGGTAATCGGATGTCAGTTTTACCCCTTCTGTGGTCACGCAATCAAACTGCCGCCACTGCCACAATTGAGCGCGGGAAATTTCCGCGGTTGCAGCATCTTCCATTAAATTTCGAATAGGGACCGCCCCTCTCCCTCCAAGCCAGGCTGTCATATAGCGGATCGCCACATCGATATTGTCATGAACGCCCGAATTGGTGATCTGACCATCGGGAGCGTCGATGAGATCGCTCATACGTATCAGCCGTGTGTCCATTGGCTTGTGATCAAGCTGATTGGCCGTCGGCATATGCGCATTGAAAACCTCCAGCGCAATGGGGACAAGATCTGGGTGAGCGACCCAGGTTCCATCATGACCCGCCTTCACTTCCCGAAGCTTGTCCTCGCGCACCTTATCAAGAGCGATTTGATTGGCTTCTGCGTCACCTCGCACCGGGATAAATGCCGACATCCCACCCATGGCGTGAGCGCCACGTCGATGACAGACTTCAATCACCCGCCGCGCGTAATTTTGCATGAATGGTGTGGCCATAGTGACGGAGGCACGATCTGGCAAAATTCGATCTGGGTGGGTCCGAAAACGTTTGATATAACTGAATATATAGTCCCACCGACCGCAATTCAGCCCAACGATATTGTCTTTCAATTCATAGAGAATTTCGTCCAACTCAAAACTGGCTGGCAATGTCTCGATCAAGACCGTTGCTCGAATTGTACCGGCGTCGAGCGCGAGCTCATTCTCAGTGTGCCGGATAACCAAATTCCACAGTCTTGCCTCATGCCGATTTTCGATCTTTGGGAGGTAGAAATAGGGGCCGGTGCCGCTCTCTTTAAGCGCTTGGTGGTTATGGAAAACGTAAAGCCCAAAATCAAAAAGCGAGCCGGATATCGGTTCCCCGTTAATGTGGATGTGCTGCTCGATCAAATGCCAGCCACGCGGGCGCACAATCAATGTCGCTGCGTTTTCATTGATTTTGTAGCGCTTATTGTTTTTTGAATCGACGAAATCGATCTCCCGACGCACGGCATTCCGAAGGTTTATTTGTCCGTCCACCAAATTTTTCCATGTTGGCGACGTGGCATCTTCAAAGTCAGCCATAAAGCAATGGGCACCGCTATTGAGTGCATTGACGACCATTTTTCGATCGACAGGACCGGTGATTTCAACGCGTCGATCCTGCAAGTCAGATGGCGCCGGTCGAACCGTCCATTCACTCGCGCGGATATCACTGGTCTCATGGGGAAAGGCCAATTCCATTCCTGCATCAAGTTCCGCCTGACGCTCCCCCCGACGCCGAAGAAGTGACTTGCGCCGTTTCTCGAAGCGACGATGCAGTCCGGCGAGAAAACCCAACGCATCATGACTGAGGATATCGCGATATCCCGGATCCATATCGCCAAGAATTTCTACGCCTGTCGGGGATATATGCGTCATGTCACTTTCCTTGATCTTTGGTGTTGCTCGTCAGCGGCGAGTGGGCTTTGTATTAAATCCCACTCGCCTCAGCTTGGGGGATTTATTCTGCCGCGACAGTGAATTGTGCAGATTCAGTCGATTCACCCATGGCGGTGGTGGAGGAGGTTCCACCGGTCAAAGCGAGCGATACCTTGTCAAAATATCCCGTACCCACTTCGCGCTGATGCCGCGTTGCTGTGTAACCATTTTTTTCGGAACCAAATTCCGCTTGCTGCAACTCAGAATACGCGGACATACCACGGTCCTTGTATCCCCGTGCCAACTCGAACATGGAGTGATTGAGACTATGGAAACCCGCAAGGGTGACAAACTGGAACTTATAACCCATGGCCCCGAGCTCGCGCTGATAGCGAGCAATCGTTTCTTGATCCAGATTAGCTTCCCAATTGAACGATGGCGAACAGTTATATGCCATCATTTTATTGGGGTATTTTGCCTGAATGGCCTCGGCAAACCGTCGGGCATCGTCAAGATTTGGCGCGGATGTTTCCCACCATAGCAAATCGGCGTACTTGGCATATTCCAAACCACGCGCGATGCAATGATCCACGCCAACGCCCTCCTTTATCCGAAAAAAGCCTTCAGGCGTGCGACCGGCATCGTAATCAATGAAGGGTTTGTCGCGCTCATCAATGTCCGATGTGATGAGTTTAGCACTCTCAGCATCCGTCCGCGCAATCGTCAGGGTTGGCACGCCCATAACATCGGCGGCCAATCGCGCTGATATCAGGTTTTTCTCATGCGCCTGGGTCGGAATAAGAACCTTTCCACCCAGATGGCCGCACTTCTTCTCAGAAGCCAATTGGTCTTCAAAGTGCACACCGGCAGCCCCGGCCTCGATATAGGCCTTCATTATCTCAAAACAATTCAGCGGCCCTCCAAATCCGGCCTCGGCATCCGCAACAATCGGAGCAAACCAGTCCATTTGGGCGCCGCCCTCAGAACATTCAATCTGATCTGCGCGCTGCAGAGTCCTGTTAATTTTACGGGCGAGTTCCGGTCCCGAATTCGCCGGATAAAGTGACTGATCCGGATACATGGCACCCGCAACATTAGCATCCGCCGCAACCTGCCAACCTGAAAGATAAATAGCCTTAAGTCCGGCGCGAACCTGTTGCATCGCCTGGTTCCCGCTCATCGCGCCAAGGGCGTTGATATAGGGCTCTGTTTTTAACAAGTCCCACAGACGATTTGCACCGCGTTCTGCCAAAGTGTGTTGGACCACAACGGATCCGCGTAGTTTGATCACATCCTCCGGTGAATAACCGCGCTCGATTCCATCGAAACGATCTTCTGAGGCATTGGGAATAATATCTGTAAATGTGGTCATAACGGGCTCCGCCAGCTTGTGTGTTTATCTGTGTCTATTTTGTCAAATCAGTTACCTATCTGTCGAGACACTCTTTTATATAAAGCGGATAGCGTGTAGTGTTTTTACTTTGTTGTTTTGTTTATTTGTAAATTGGAATACAAATGTCGACACCAAATCCGTTAGAAAAAATCTTCGCAGGTGCCCGGTTGCGCCATCTCAGACGGGAGCGCGGGCTAACCCAGAGCGAAGCCGCAGATGCGCTGGGCGTTTCAGCCAGCTATCTGAATTTGCTGGAGCGAAATCAGAGACCTGTCACCGCCCGTGTCTTGCTGGCCTTGGCGGATGCATTCGAAGTCGATGTTCGGACCTTCGCAAATGATGGTGATCGCCAACTCTTATCTGACCTTAAGGAAGCAGCTTCGGATCCGGTGATCGAATCCATAGCGCTTGACCGGATTGAGCTCAATGAACTCGCAGACGCACACCCACGCGCGGCCGAAGCATTTGCAAAGATGTATCAAGCCTATCGTGAAAGCTCCGCCGCTACCGCCGATCTTGCAACAAGAATGAGCGGGCCTGGAGCCAGCCTTGGCGGGGCCGGAACAATTCTGGAAGACGTCCGCGATGCGATTGATTCCCGGCAAAATTATTATCCTGAGCTGGAAGATGCAGCAGAGCGACTTAATTCACAAATCGGCGCCAAATCTCGACGGCGCATGGAGGTTCTGTCTGCTCACCTCTCTGAAACTCATGGATTTAATGTTCAAATCCTTGATGAGGAGACAATGGCGGGCGCGCGCCGACGCCTTGATTTTCATGGTCGGCGACTGTTGCTTTCAGAGGCTCTTCCCCTGGAATCTCGCCCTTTTCAGATAGCCCTGGTCATCGCATCACTAGAGCTAAACGATATCCTAGACACGCTTTGCGCATCAGCCGGCCTGCCGACCGATGAGGCCCGTAAACTGTACCGAATTGGCCTTTGCAGTTATTTCGCCGGTGCAGTCTTGATGCCCTATTCTGACTTTATCACCACCGCTGAGAGAACCCGGTACGATCTCGACCGACTACAAAGACGCTTTGAGACCAGCTTTGAGCAGGTGTGTCATCGCTTGACCACGCTTCAGCGGCCTGGTGCGAGAGGTATCCCTTTCTTTATGATCAGGGTGGATCTCGCGGGCAATGTTTCGAAACGATTTGGTGGCGGCATCATTCCTTTCGCGCGATCCGGCGGGGGATGTCCGAAATGGAATCTCTATGACGCCCTGCGCACACCTCTGCGGATCATGGCGCAATCCTTCGAATTAACCGACGGAACGCGACATCTTTCTATTGCGCGCGCGCAAAGCAGTCCGGGGCCGAGTGGTCAGCCAGCCCTTCTGCATGCGATCGCCGTTGGATGCGACTGGTCTCATGCCAGCAAAATCTTGCACGCCGACGCTATTTCCCAATCGGACCCCATGCCTGTCGGAATCTCCTGTCGCCTGTGCGAACGGAGCGATTGCGCTCAACGTGCATTCCCGCCCCTGCGCCGCAAACTCAGCGTGAATCTGACACAACTTCGCGCCTCTCCGTTCGAGTTCGGCAACGATCAAACGTAAAAACGGGCCCCTTGGGACCCGTTTAAACTCAGTATAATCTGTGTGACTACTCAGCCAATGCCGCGACTGCTTTCACATAGGCCGTGCGCGCATCCACCTGTTCTGCGTCGATTTCCGCCGCAATAGATTCGTCTTGCTTGGCCAGCTCATCCAGATCCTGATCGGCATAATGCATGACACCCATGTCGATATAGGCTTTTTGGATGCGCGGCCCCCAAAGACCGATATCCTTAACCACCGGAACGATGCGCTGGAACAACATCGTGCGGAATAGATTCATCATATCAGACTTTTCGACCCAGGCGACACACTCGTCGACCGGCAAGCCCAACACCTCATATGTCTCACGGGCGGAGAAGCGGTCGCGCATCAGATAGCAGGCCTCAACCAAAAACTCTTCGCGCTCATCACGTTCAGCGTCTGTAAGTTGCGGATAATAGTCCCGCAAAGTGAGGCGCCCGAATGCAACATGACGCGCTTCGTCCTCCATGACGTAGGCATTGACCATCCGGGTTAGAGGATTTTGCGACATATCCCGGATTGTGCCAAAGGCGGCCAGCGCCAGCCCCTCGATGACAACCTGCATGGCCAAATAGGTCATATCCCAACGCGGATCCCGAAGAGCCTGATCGACCAAGTGCTGCAGAGGCTCGGTCATCGGATAAGCGACGTTGAACTTTTGTAGCAATTTTTTGTACGCCTCGACGTGGCGCGCTTCATCCATAGTTTGGGTCGACGCATAAAACTTGGCGTCCAGATCTGGAACTTGGGTGACGATTTTTGCAGCGCAAACGAGTGCTGCCTGCTCACCCTGCATGAATTGTGAAATATTCCAGGCCTGACCATGACGGCGAAGCTCCCGACGCTCCTTCTTGGTCATTTTTTCCCATATCGGAGATCCAAAAAGGGCGTTGGATTCATCTGGTAGCTGCATTGGGTTATCAAAATCCAGATCCAGATCCCAATCGATGCGACTAACCGCATCCCACTGCATGTCCTTGCCCTTTTGATACAAGTGCATGAGGCTGTTGCGCCCCGGCCCGTAATCAAAGTCGAAAGCGGCATTAAAATCCTGCGGAACTGTCCAGCAAGGGTCGATTGCTGGGATTGGGTAGAGCTCGCTAAGAGAGGACATGATGCTTTCCTTATTCTGGGCCTGGCCTTACTTCGGGGCTGACCATTCAGTAAACACTGTTCACTTTTATAACCTGCTTCATTTTTCAGTCAAATGCAACATGCAGAGAAGCATATTTGGCCTCCGTCATGACTATTCCGCTGGCGACCCGGGCAATTCAGCGCCCTCTTCGTTAATTGTGGATTTATTCCGCTCCCTCCATCGACTGAGAATTTGCTTGGACGTCATGCGGGTTCCATCGGGTGACCATCCAGGGGGGGCCAGTAAATACATCGCCGCATCCCGCAATGTCTTGGCCTTTCGAATATCGTCGATGATTGCAAACCACTCATGTGTCGCAATGATGAGAGGGTTATGTGTTCCCAAATTTTTGATGATGCCGTAGCGCGGTTTTTCGTCGTCTCGTTCGAGTTGAAAAGTTCCAAACATTTTATCCCAAACGATAAAGACGCCCGCATAATTCCTGTCGAGATACAAAGGATTGGTTCCATGATGCACGCGGTGATGTGAAGGCGTGTTCATAAGCTTTTCGAACCAAGCAGGACATTTATCGATTGTCTCAGTGTGGATCCAGAATTGATAAATCAGATTAAACGAGCCCACGATTGCCAGCATGACAGGATGGAAACCGGTGATGATTAAAATTGATCCCAACCACATGAACTTTAGCGTGAATGGACTTAGCCAGGGCTGTCTCAGCGCGGTAGTCAAATTGTAATGCTGGGATGAATGATGGACCACATGATCAGCCCAGAACCATCTCACGGTATGAGCAAGACGGTGACTCCAATAATACATGAAGTCGTACAGAATGAAGGCCAAAACCCAAACCCACCAGGAAAAATCGAGGGTGACCAAACGGTGCTCATAAACAAAGAAATACCAGACCATCAGGATGCCGGTAAAGACCAGGCTGGACACGTTATTGCCCACCCCCATGGCCAGGCTGGCAAAGCTGTCCCTGGTCTCAAAACGACCCCTTTGCCCGCGTTTGGTTATCCACATCTCCATGAAAACTGAAATCGTGAAATAAGGGATCGCCCAGACAATGGGATCAAACCCCTGAATAAACTCTGGAACATTCATGCTTGTGATTCCTGCATTCTATTAAGTTTGTCCGCCCAAGTTCTGGCAGCCGAATTGTCGTCAAATTTGATACTGACAGGCCGAAAGGTGAAATCCCGCAATTGAATCGTCAGATCAGAATTTTCGCCCATGCGCGTCGCCTTGACACTTCCGGGAGTGAGATACCGGATCACGACGCCGTCTCCCATTGCAGCCAACAGACCAATGCTATCCCCAGACACTTGCTCGATGAGCGCGACGGCGCGGTCGCGGGACAGCACGCTCGCTCCGCTTTGGAAGCCGACTGAGTCCTGATCCAGCAAGCGCTTGGCCTCATCAAGATCACTGATCGATGATGGACGAGACAGTTTGAAAAAATGGCACGTCAAAACCATGGCGGAAACGCCGAAGATCGAGATAAGCAGTTTGATGGCTATTTCCATATTTGGCTCCAAACAGAAGAAGGGCGGAGGCTATACAGCCCCCGCCCTTTTTCAAAGCAGAATTTAAACGGTGTTTACCGGCGAATTCGCAGGGTCAGACCGTAAGTCTGTGGATCACCAGGATACTGGTTGAAGCTTGTGCCCGGAAGACCCACGGATGGGAAACCGCCTTTGACAAAATCTTCATCCATGATGTTCCGGCCCCAGGCGCGAAGCTCCCAGCCACCATCAATATCAGCAAGCGCGATGCTCGCATTGTAGAGGGTGAAGGCGTCCTGGTTACCAACTGCGCGCTCATCACGACCAGTTACCAGACCATAGCCTGCTGTGTGGAATGCTTCCGCCCGCCACTGCATCTCCATCGAGTCGCCAAGGGAATGTGTGTAGGTCGATGTGACACTACTCACAAATTCAGCATTGCCGCGGGAGACATTTGACAGGTTGTTATAGGTACCGAATGGACGCGTCGGATCGGTTGTTCCGGCGGAGTCGATGATCGGGAAGCCTGTGTAACAGGTCGCCACTGCAACGTCTGGACAAGGTGCGCCGAAGAATTCGACATACTTGTTTTCAGTCAGAGCGGTGAAACCACCTGTGACATCCCAGTTATCCAGAATGGCCCAATTGGCCTCAAACTCGATACCATTGACCTGAATTTCACCGGCATTCTGAAGCGCAAAGCCCGAACCAACGAAGTTGTTAGACTGGAAGTCCTCAACATTCTGCTCGAAGTAAGCGATCGAATACTGGATAGCTCCATCAGGTGTGACACCCTTGGCACCAATTTCAATCGACGTGGTGTTTTCTTCTTCGAACTCAAAGATGCCAGTGAAGGCAGCGTTGGCAGAAAGGTTGAAACCACCAGGCTTGAAGCCGGTTGAATAGCTGACATACGTGTTCAGATAATCATTCCAGTCGTGCGCCAGGATCATGTTGTACGAGAAATTATCATCTGTACGTGATCCGCCCGGGAAACCACCGGCAGGCAGTGGTGGATTAAGCGACACCGCTGCACCGAACGGGATTAGGAAGTTTGCTGCAGGGTCTTGAGCCAAAGCCAATGGAAGTGGCATCGTTGGATCGATGAGCATTCCACCACCAGCAAGAATTGCTGGTACGAGATAGGCGCAAGTATCAGGTATTGCCGGGTTTAAGCATGTACCCGCAGAAACCAAACGCAGATCCTGAGCAAGAGACACATAATCGATGGCGGAAATTGCGTCATCGATATTGACTGTCGGTGTCATTGTCTTTTCTTCAGTCGACCAACGACCACCAACTGTAAAGGTGGTGCGATCGCTAAGGTGCCAATCCATCGTCGCAAAGAACGATGTTGATTCCGTCTGGTAGTCATAAAACTCTTCGACCAGACCTGAACCGTTTGCGAGGTAACCCTCTGTCGGAACAGTTGGGAATGGTGAGGCTCCCGTCAGCGACACAAGCGTGCCAAGTGGAAGCGCGCCACCATTGTTCGCGTTGATCATCAGCTCCAGGAACGTTGGGAAACCCATTGGTGGAAGACCCAAACCGCCCGTGATCGGTGCCATAAGACCGGTTGTCGCCAGATCGAAGAACGGACGAATGTCCGAACCCAGAGGCGTATTGTTCCGGAATTGCAGATCGTTATCGTAGTAGAACCCGCCCATCATCCAGTCGATGTCACCACCGCCAGTCGAAGTCAGACGAATTTCCTGCGTGAAGGAATCGTAAGTCTGCTGGATGCGACGGCGCTGAGCCAAATCGAGGGTCGAGAAGTCAGCATCGATATCCTGATCTTCGTCATAAGTACGCTGAGATGTGATGGATGTCAGAGTGAAACCATCAAAATCCCAGTTTACTTCAGCTGACAAACCGGAGTTCGTCAGACCGGTGTTGACACGGCCGTTAGCAGCCAACAGGCCTGCGTGTGGGTTCGCAGGAAGGATTGTGGCACCCAACAAGGCCATAGCACCTAGATCCGCTGGATCGTAGGAAGCAAATGGAGCGGCACAGCAATTCTCGTTCAGCTCGCTGGAGTCAGCAATAATGCGAACGGTCATGTCGTCGGACGGTGTCCACAGGACCTGACCGCGAACAACCTGACGATCACGATTATTGATTTCGCGGCCGTCGTAATTGACGAGGAAGCCATCAGCTTCGTTCGTTGTCACATCGAGACGGACTGCGATGTCATCTGTGAGCGCGCCTGTACCGGAAGCGGACAGAATGCGGGTATTGTAGTTGCCCATGGTAAAGGCAGCTTCAAACCCTGTGTCAAACTGAGGCTCTTGCGTGATGAAGCTCACGACACCTGCTGGCGTGTTACGGCCAAACAAGGTGGACTGTGGGCCGCGCAGCACTTCGACACGTTCGATGGAGACGAGATCATTGATCGCCGCACCGGAACGTGGGCGATAAACGCCATCAACAAAGATACCAACGGATGGCTCGAGGCCTGGATTAAAGCTCGACGTCCCCAAGCCGCGCAATGCGAACTCAGTATTCGTCGATGATGCAAATTCAGCAACGCGCAAGGATGGAACAAGTGTCTGCAGATCCGCGGCGTCGCGGATCGTAGATTGCTCGATCGACTCTGCTGTAACAACAGCAACGGAAATCGGAACTTCCTGCAGAGTTTGCTCACGCTTCTGCGCGGTAACGGTAATGGAATCGACCTGTGCAAGAGCACCGGAAGCACCAATAAGCGTCGTTAAAATAGCGGTCGTGCCCAGTGTGGCCGCCTTGGAAAACAGTTTCATAGGATATTTCTCCCCTCGTAACGCGGTTATCAACCAACCAGTCCGCGTATATGGATTGTATTTGAACATTGTCAGACCACGCTGTCAGCCTGTTTGTGTCATATTTGCAAAAAAGATGCCGGTGCTGATGCAAGCATGCCGCACTTTCTAAATTTGGCGAAGAACACACCCGCCCTCTTTCCAGACCAGTATTGTCTGCTAGGCTGGCCAGTGAACAGCGTTCATGCCAACACAACCGGGGAGGAGTTGACGATGATTATTCGCAATATTTTCATTGGACTAGCAGCAATCATCACCATTTGCGGAGCGCTCTTTGGCGGTTGGTATTATCGGCCATGGTCGAACTTTTCACCCGCCGAAATGAGCGCGGCTTCGGCTCCAGACCAGCTGGTGAGCTCATTTCGCCGTATGGACGAAATTTACCCCAACCGCGTGATTCACGCCGATTCTACCGCTACTCCGCTCTCTCGAAACGTCGAAAATGCTGATGTTTTGATCAATTGGCTTGACGCCGAGAAGCCGGTTTCCGAATGGCTGCGCGAATCCGACTCAACCGGTTTGATGGTCCTGCATAATGGTGAGGTCGTGCACGAGGAATATTTCCTCGAGGCGGATGTGGAAACGCGACACACCTCATGGTCAGTCGGTAAAAGCTATGTTGCGACGCTCATCGCGATTGCCATGCGAGAGGGACATATCAGCAGTCTGGATCAGACGGCGGAAATGTTTGCGCCTCAGTTTGGCGGGACCGACTATGGCGAAACAACGCTTCGACATCTTCTGATGATGTCCGCGGGCGTCAATTTTGATGAAGACTACGGAAATGTCGATTCAGATATTCGGGTCCTGTTCGCCGCTCCCGCTATGGGACAGAGCATCGATAATTTGGTCGGTCAGGTCGAGCGCGATCGAGAGCCCGGTGAAGACCTCCATTACGTGAGTGCAAATACACAAGTCCTCTCGGCCGTGGTTCGGGGTATCTACAACGCACCTCTCGCCGAAATAGTTCAGACGAAAATCTGGGAACCAATCGGCATGGCCGGCGATGCCAGTTGGAACCAGAACATCCCAGGCGAAAGCGGCCATGCAATTGGCTATTGCTGTCTCAATGCCCGACTGGAGGAATACGCCCGCTTCGGCCAGTTCTACCTCCAAGACGGTGTTTGGAATGATGAGCGAATTTTACCGGAAGGCTGGGTTGAAATGGCGACGCGGCCCAACGCGGACTTTCAGAATGCTGGAGATGATTCCGTTTATCCTCCGCGCGGTTACGGTCTACATTTCTGGGTACCCAATGATCATGACGGCGAATATTTCATGGCGGGTGTGTTCGGCCAATATGTCTGGGTCGACGAGCGACGCAATATTGTAATTGCGCGCACTGCTGCGGATCAGACATGGTCCAACCGAACCCGCGAATCCATTGCTGCGATGCGCGCATTAGCGGCACATTATGGCGATCCGATTGATGATCTTGCAAACGACGATCTTCCTGCATTAACAGAGGCTGACGCGGATGGATGATACCGTATTCGACTATATCATTGCCGGTGCTGGATCGGCTGGTTGCACAGTGGCTGAACGCCTGTCGCGCGACCGGAATGTAACGGTTTGCGTGCTAGAAGCGGGCGGATCCGATGATAGCCCCATCATTCGCACACCGATGTTGCTGCAGTTTGCGGTAACCGGAGAAGCATTCAATTGGGGATATTGGACCGAAAAACAGAAAAACCTCAATGATCGGGAACTTTGCTGGCCGCGGGGAAAGACGCTGGGCGGATCGTCCTCGATCAATGCGATGCATTATATGCGCGGAGCGCGTCAAAACTTCGACGAATGGGAACAGACCTATGGGGCCGAAGGCTGGGGTTGGAAAAACGCCCTACCGGCCTTCAAGGAAGTACAAAACCAAACACGCGGTGGCGATGACCTCCATGGAACAGGCGGTCCGCTGTGGGTGCAGGACATCAAT
Organism: Maricaulis sp.; assembly: GCA_029251785.1. Taxonomy (GTDB): domain Bacteria; phylum Pseudomonadota; class Alphaproteobacteria; order Caulobacterales; family Maricaulaceae; genus Maricaulis. Next base: position 24,315 of record JAQXCQ010000141.1, read on the forward strand.
GATCTGAGTCCACTAACCGAGGCCTTCTTCAAAGCTGGGGACCAGCTCCAATACCGCCGAAATGGTGATTTCAATGGACCGGAACAAGAGGGTTTCGGTCCCTACCAGGTTACCCAGCGCGGCAATAAGAGATGTAGTGCAGCCGACGCGTTTCTTCGACCGGCGCTGGAGCGCGACAATTGCACAGTGACGACCCAGGCGATGGTGCAACGCGTTATTATCGAGAATGGGCGGGCTACCGGCGTTGAGGTCGACATTGACGGTGAAAGAAAAACCTTCACTGCTCGCAAAGAGGTCATCCTCTCCGGAGGCGCTATCAACTCGCCACAGACGCTTCTTCTATCCGGAATCGGTCCCGCCAATGAATTGCGTGACGATGGTGTTTCCGTCGAACATGATCTGCCGGGTGTCGGGAAAAACCTGCAAGATCATCTCGATATAACGGCCCAACTCTGGACCAAGTCCGCTCTCTCAATCGGCAATTCCCTACGATCCATGCCCAGTCATCTCTACATGGTCGCGCGTTGGGCGATGAGAGGTGATGGACCGTTCACGAACAATCCGGTTCAAGGCGGTGCTTTTATCAAGTCAGCCTTTGCGGAAGACCTTCCTGACTTGCAGCTCGTCTTTATTCCAGCGATTTCAAACCCCCACGGGATTGAGAAAGCCTGGGGCCACGGCGTTACACTGCATGTCTGCCAGTTATACCCGAAGAGCCGCGGTGAAATCCGTTTAAAAACAACAAACCCTTCGGATCATCCGCTGATACAACCTAATTATTTGGATGACGAATTTGACCTGGACGTGATGGTCGACGGCCTAGCCAAGGCGCGTGAAATTCTCGATTCACCCGCCTTTGACTTTGATCGCAAAGCGGAGCGCTTCCCCGGTCCTGAGGTCCAGACTCGGGCCCAACTCGCTGATGACATTCGTGCGCGTGCCGAGACGCTGTATCATCCGACTTCGACCTGCGCGATGGGTTCCGGTGAGCTCTCGGTCACGGACAGTCGTTGCCGGGTTAAGGGCATTAATGGGCTTCGTGTGGTTGATGCCTCTGTTATGCCACGTCTTGTCGGTGGGAACACCAATGCACCTACGATCATGATCGCGACCCGGGCGGCTCAGATGATCGCCGAAGATAACGCCTGAGGACGAGCTAGGAGACTATTATGAGCGATGCAGACGCCAAGCAGATTGAACGCATGAAATCTCTTCTCGCCACGCAAAAATCGGCGTTCCGCGCGGATAGCCATCGGGATGTCAATCGCCGCAAGGATGACCTCGACCGGCTAATATCCCTCTGCCAGAAGAATGTCGACGCAATCGCCGATGCGATCTGCCATGACTTTGGAAATCGCGCCCGTCAGGAAAGTGTAATCGCTGAGATAGCGTTCACGATTCAGGACGCCAAACACACCAAGAAACATCTCTCCAAATGGATGGCACCCAAACGCAAGCCCCTCCCAATGACACTGCAACCAGGCAAAGCCTATGTTCGCCGTGAGCCGGTTGGAGTCGTGGGCATAATCGCGCCATGGAATTATCCGTTCCAGATGGCGACGGCCCCACTCGTCGCGGCACTCGGCGCTGGCTGTCGGGTAATGCTGAAACCCTCCGAGCATACGCCGGCAACTTCGGAATTACTCAAGACGTTGATCGCGGAGCATTTCGAAGAAGATCATGTGACCGTCGTGACCGGCGGTCCCGCCGTCGGCGAGGCATTCAGCAAGCTCAAATTCGATCACCTATTCTATACCGGCTCCACGCAAGTGGGCCGACTAATCGCTTTGGCGGCTGCGGAAAACCTGGTGCCGACGACGCTCGAACTTGGCGGAAAGTCACCCGCGATTCTAACCGATAATTACCCGGTTAGGGCCGCGGCAAAATCACTGGGTTGGGGCAAATGTTATAATGCCGGCCAGACCTGCGTTGCGCCGGATTATCTGATGGTTCCCAATGGCAAAGAGCGAGAGGTTGCGGAAGAAATCATCCGGGTCGTGCAACACCAGCATCCTGAGGCGGCCTCCGATGACGCCTTTACCGCAATCGTCTCGGACCGCCACTATGAACGCTTGAATGCTATGATTGAGGAGGCGCGCTCCGGGGGGGCAGAAATTCTGCAACCCGACCATGATGTCGAGGCCGCCAAGGCTGCGCGGAAAGTTCCGCCAACCATCATCCTCAACGCGCCGGACGATAGCAAAATCCTGACCGAGGAAATCTTCGGCCCCATACTCCCTATCATCGGATACACCTCGCTGGATGCAGCAACAAACTATATCAGTGACCGCCCTCACCCTCTGGCCCTTTATGTCTATTCTTCGGACAAACAGCAGACTCAACGGGTCCTGAATGCGACACAGTCCGGCGGAGCAGGCGTCAATATCAATATCGTCCATCTCTCTGTTCCCGATCTGCCCTTCGGTGGTGTCGGCGCATCCGGCCATGGGGCCTATCATGGCGAATACGGCTTTTTGACCTTCACACATGAGCGCGCGGTTCTTGAAACCGGCAAATGGCACCCGTCCAGTCTGCTTGCTCCTCCGTACGGGAAAGTCTACGAGGCGGTCGCAAAGAAGCAGCTTAAATAGGCGACTGAATTCATGAGCGGATCCCTAACTGGAAAGACAGCCCTGATCACTGGTTCGAGCCAAGGCGTCGGCCTGGCCTGTGCACACACTTTCGCCCAACAAGGTTGCCAGGTCATTCTGCATGGCAATCGCAGCATGTTTGAAGCTGATAAAGCGGTTCAGGACATCGGCCCGCTCGCGCTCGGAGCGGTCGAGGCCAATCTTTTGTTACCGGGAGCCGGGCGAGACCTGTACGACCAGGCGATGCGACTTGCGGAAGGTCGTATCGATATTGTCGTCAATAATGCCGGTATCGACTGGGACAGCCCCCTTGATGCGTCCGACGAGACCTGGGAGGCTAATTGGGCCGGTGTCTTGCAGGTCAATTTGATGGCTGTTGCGGATATCTGTCGTGCCGCGATGCCCGGCATGGTGGAGCGCGGCGGAGGGGCGATCATCAACATTTCCAGCCGCGCCGGACATCGCGGCGAAGACCGCGATCATATGGCTTATGCGGCTTCAAAAGGGGGCGTGCTCGCTCTGACGAAAACGCTGGCGCGACAATGGGGGGCTGACAATATCTTCGCCTATGCCATCGCTCCCGGCTGGATTGATACGCGAATGGCCCCTCAGACCGCAACGGCGCGGGCGGCGGCTCACTCAGAAATTCCGATTGGCAAAATGGCCGATCCGAAGGAAATCGCCTCAATGTGCGCCTTTCTGGCCTCAGGGGCTTGTGTTAGCGCCACTGGATCGTGCGTGGATATCAATGGTGCCAGTTACGTTCGCTGACGACTTGGCTCGAGGTTCACCTCACCCAGGAATCCAGGTCGAGAGATGTTGAGCGAGATAAATCTATCAGTTCACGGCGAAACCGTGGGCGAAGTTCATCGATAACGGATTGGCCAAGTTGCGGTGCCCGCGTGCTGTTTAGACGTCGCGCTTGCTGCATCAAGTATCGCCGCCAATGGCGTGGCAACAGATCGCGCAGGCTGGATTTCAACGCTGATGAATGGCGAAACCAGCGCTCAATTGCTTGATTTGCAGGCATATGAGACAAGCGGGATGTATCATTGATCCGATCTTCGGAGCGTTGGACTTGATAGTCCCCTACACCAACAAATCGACAGATACGCGACATGACCGATTGCGGTGCTGCGACCAGATCGTCATAGCGCAAGGCCAAGCATTGATGCGCCGGGAAACGATTTCGAAAGCGCGCCCATTGTTGATTATACAGCCCGGCCCGTCGGTAGTGAAAACCCCACCACCAACCCTGTTCGACACGCTCTTCTTCGAGCGCCAGAGCCTGTTGAAACGCACCGGCAGGCTCGTATCCATCGCGGCGATTGTGCCGATACTGACTGAACGCGCGGGCGACTGGGTCACGGAAAATCGCGATTATTTTCGCGGCCGGATTGAACCGATGAATCGCGTCTGCTGCGTCCGGATAATACAAATAGGCGGGAGATGCGTCTCCCATTACGTGCGCAACCGGCGCATCTTCATAGAGACCGGTTTAGGCTCGACGCGTTCTTGTCAAAGTCGAGAGATAGTTGACGTCCATCTCTGATCCGGCAGAAATCTTATCCAAACCTCGAAAGGCGAAGTAGCCAGGCTCCTTTGTGCTTGGAAAGAAAATTTCGGGGTGGTGGCGTAGCCATTCCCACAAGATCGTGGTGCCAGACTTCGCTGCTCCAACGATGAATAGCGACGGAAGGCGGGGCATGATGGCACCTTTGCTGGGTACCCATGCAGAAGGGAGCAAATGTTATTCCGCTATAATTGCCTGTTAGAGACTGAATTTATCGCAAAACGCGATGATTTCGATTGGCAGCGTTGCAAATCGCCCGAGATCGGTTTCAATCCCGAATTTGACACACCTCAAATTCACCCATCACCCATTTTCCTATTCCCGAAACGTTCAAGGCCGAGAAATGTCGATCGCGCGGACCTCCGCGTTAGGATTGTCACGATCGACAGAAAACGGTTTGCATCTCTGATTCATGCGAGGCCCGAAGCCTTTTAATGTCCAACATCTAAAGTCGGATATCTAAAATCATGTATGGGCACGCCCTCCGGCCAATGGCACACTGGTTGGGTAGAAGATTGAATGGGCGTAGTGCCCCGGGGGGAAAGCACATGTCGGCTGCGAAAATTATGCTCGGTGGTTTGGGAGCGGTCTTGGTCGCTTTTTCGATTTGGTTTTTCTGGCTGCTGCCTGCCCAGATTGATCACGATATGAATGTGGTTACCGCTCACCCACCTTACGTCATTTCACCGGAAGGTGCGGCACTTCACGCAAACCTCAGAGTCTCGGACCTTCATTCCGACATGTTACTTTGGATGCGTGACCCGAGCGTGCGCAATGACCGCGGCCATACCGACTTGCCGCGACTTCGCGAAGGAGGCGTGGCGTTACAAATATTTTCCAGCGTCACCAAAACGCCCTCTTCCATGAATTACGAGACCAATACGGCTGAGAGCGACAACATTACCGCGCTTGCCATCGCGCAGCGTTGGCCATTGGACACGTGGACCTCAATTTTTGCGCGCGCTAAATATCATGCACGACGCCTTCAACGGCTAGAGCACTCTGACAATGAATTCAGCATTGCACGCACCCGAGGGGATCTCGCGAACGCTCTGGACGCGCGCTCCGCTAACCCGAATGTCCTCGTTGGGGTTCTGGCAACAGAAGGCGGACACCCCTTTGAGGGCGAACTGGACAATATCGATCGCTTGTTCGACGAGGGATATCGCCTGATCGGCCTGCAGCACTTCTTTGACAACGAACTGGGAGGGTCATTGCACGGAGTATCCGGCGCGGGCCTGACACCGTTCGGACGAGAGGCTGTGGCCCGTATCATAGAATTGGGCATGTTGATCGATGTCGCGCATTCTTCGCACGCCGTTGTGCGGGAAGTGTTGTCCATGACCGATAGGCCGTTGATTGTTTCCCACACCGGTGTGCACGGACATTGCGAAATTGTTCGAAATATTCCCGATGAACTCATGCTGCAAATCGCCGACGCTGGTGGGCTTGTCGGGATCGGTTATTGGGCAGCAGTCACATGTGATGACAGTCCGGAAGGCGTTGCACGGGCGATTATTGCCGCGGTCGACTTACTTGGCGTCGAGCATGTGGCACTGGGCTCAGACTATGACGGCACGGTCACAACGACGTTCGACACATCAGAACTGGCCGTCATAACCGATCGCCTATTATCGCTGGGTATGACTGAGGCAGACATCCAGCTTGTGATGGGCGAAAATGCGATAAGATATTTCTTGGAAAACCTGCCCGAATGATGAAATCGACCGAGATGGTTGGTGGGTTTCCACCGCATCCGAGCGCCCACCCCCGGGTCCCTAACTAATCAGCGGCACCATCAACGCAAAGCCACCGGCTGCGATTGATTGCCACTGGGTTTGCGATCCAGCCTGTCACGCGCGGACCCACAAGATTCTTGGTGTTGATTCTAAAGATCGGAATCATCGCCACCTCATCTATGACCAATTGCTCCGCGCGCCCGTAGAGCAATTCTCTGGTGGCCGGATCCGAGCTGTTAACTGCCGCATCGACCCAGGCGTCATATTGCGGGTTTTGCCACCGCGTGTAGTTCATATCGGCAGCGCGGGTTTCCCATTGCAAAAGATAGGCATAGGGATCATCGAAATCCGGGATCCACCCACCACTACCCGCCTGATAGTCACCGGCTCTGAGTGCATCGTAGTGTAGCTGAGTGTCTCGCCCGAGGAGCTCGACTTGGACCCAAGGGGCAATCAGGGCCCAATCCGCCTGGATCACCGGAACGATGCGCGGCCAACCACCACCACGATGAAAGTACAGCGAAAATGTAAGTGGGTTATCCGGCCCATAACCAGCCTCTTCGAGTAGAGCACGCGCTTGCTGTCTTCGCATCTCCATCTGCTCGCCGGCGAAATGCATCCCGACCGACGCATCAGTTCCAGTTATTGCATCTGGCACCACTCTCCATACCGGTGCATCCGCGCCGGCCAAAACCTGATCGGCAATGAATTGACGATCAATTGTCATCGACATGGCTTGCCGCACTCGCACGTCATCGAAGGGGGCGACGGTCGTGTTGAGTGTGATTTCATTGACATTCAGCCCCGGGCTCATCCGTATCAGGTCGGGATTATGCTCTTGCAAGAATTCCAGCCGGGTTGCTTCGAACTCTCGATTGGTATCCAACTCACCGGTCCGAACACGGCGTTCAGCGGATGCTGTGTCCACCGTTGGGTAATAATACACGTCACTCAGACAGACGTCTTCCGCCTCGTAATAAGTCGGATTTGCTGTGACGTGGATGAAGTTATTGGTTCGCCATTCGACCAGCGAAAATGGCCCGTTTGAAACCAAGTTCTCCGGTCGCATCCAGTCTTCGCCAAATTCCGCAATCGCGTGACGCGGAGCTGGTTGCGCCCAAAACATCAATACGGACGGTAAGTAGGGTGCCGGATAACCGAGCTCAAGCTGTACCGTATAATCGTCGAGCGCAGAAGCACCCAACGATTCGACGGGCATCCGGCCTTGATTGACGGCTTCGGCATTCTCCAACATGAAGAGGGGCGATGGATATTGATTTCGAGTGTTCGGATCGAGATTTCGTCTCAAACCAGCTACCACGTCGTGCGCGGTTACTGGCTCACCGTCGGACCAAACCGTCCGCCGCATTGAAAATGTCCAGATCAGTCCGTCGTCGGAAACGTCTACCGTCTCGGCCAGGGCCGGTTGAGGCGCTCCCTCTGGATTTGCTTCGTATAGCCCGACGAACATATCTGACACGATATTTCGTTCGTCCATGATGACAGCCACATGGGGATCGAGGGTCAATGGCTCGATTCGATTGCCGCGATGCAGGGTGGTTGAATCATCGACAGCCTGGCCGCAACTGGCGAGACAAGCCATTAATAAAACGAGCCCGACGGGCCGTATCATTTGTTGAATTCTCATAGTGAAATCCCCCCGGTCGCTTTCATCCTTTGTGCCACAGCCGAAGACGGAATGCGATCCGCGGTGGCGACTTTATTTCGAAGCAGACGTGATCGGGACCTGGTCCCTTCGCGCACCAAGCCCGGTTTCAGCGTTTCCGGTTACTCTGCCGTTGGGCTTGAAATTTCTGCTGGCTGGATGGTCATGTGGCTATGCCCTGCACGTGTGTCAAAGGCACCTGAATTATCCTGATTGTGTAGTCGTCCTATTATTGCTCACAGCTCGAGAACAAGGCGATCTATTGCCTATTGCGTAGAACGCCCACTCGCAGCACCGATACCAGCGAACACTCAGCTACTCCGCAGCGATGTGTCCGGCCCCTCCCGCACGATAGAATTGGCCGGGACGTGTGCCGGTTAGGATGCCATTGACCATAACAACTTCACCCGCAACGATGGTTGCGGTGTAACCGGTCGCCCCTTGTAGCAAACGCTGTCCACCTGCCGGAAGATCACGAACCATATGCGGCGGCTCCGCCTGTAACGTCGCCATATTGATGACATTGAGGTCGGCCTTGAGGCCAACCTTCACGTATCCGCGATCCGACATACCCAAATAATCGGCCTGGGTACCGGTGAGCATTCTCACCGCTTTTCCCAGCTCGATTTGCCGACCGCGGGTCCGGTCCCGTGTCCAGTGCGTTAGCAAATATGTTGAATTGGAAGCGTCGCAGACCGTACCGACATGGGCCCCGCCATCCGACAAACCGGCGATGGCCTGTGGATGCTCCATCATTGAGAGCACGTTTTCATAGCTCATTTCAGTGTAATTATAGATCGGGAAATAGATCAATTCCTGCCCATCCCGTTCCAGCATTGTATCATAAAGATATTCCATCAACGGAATATCCGCCGCCTTGGCTCGCGCGCCAATGGAGTGATCCGGCGTCTGCTCGTAATCCGGCGGGGAACCCAGCTGGAAAAACTTTCCCGCAGCCATGTCGATGAATTCCATCAACATGTCGACCAGCGGAGGCACCGAGGACCCCTCACCGGCCATCGGCACATGTTTTTCGCTGAGAATTTGGCGCTTGAATTCGGGGTCCCGGAATTTGGCAACACGCTCTTCAAGACTGAGCTCGGCAATCGGCTGATAGCTTGGGTAACCGACGAAGGGGTGGAAGGTGCACTGCAGGCCGAGAAACACTCCAATTCCACGCGGTGCAACCTGCATTCTTATATCGACACCTTCCGCCTTCAACGCCTCAGAACGCTCTATCAATTTAAGCCATTGCTGGGGTGCAAAATCTCGCTGCATCAGTGAGAACGAAAACGGTCGCCCTGATGCCTTGGCATAGTCGGCAACGATCGACCATTCATCGTCGAAATCCTCTTCCCCGCGTTCCAGATTAAAATCGCTGACCGCCTGAACGACCCCGTAATCGAGACCGTCGAAGGCTTCCGCGATACCCGTAAGCTCGGCACGTGTGGCCTCGGAACCCGGAGTCCATTCACCCTCCGAAGATCGATGCACGTCTGACCGTCCCGTCGCGAAACCGATCGCACCTGCGAGTAGCGCTTCACGAGTCAGGCGCCGCATTTCTGCGATATCGCTATCATTTGCCGGTTCGGAGAAGACGGCTCGATCGCCCATCACATATACTCTCAATGGGTCGTGCGGCACCATCGCGGCGATATTAATCGTTCGAGGCATAGCGGCCAGGGCATCCATATATTCTGGAAAGCTCTCCCAATCCCAGGTCAATCCTTCGTGCAAGGCTGTTCCCGGAATATCTTCAACGCCCTCCATCAAGGACACCAATTTATCGTGGTCCTCGACACGAACAGGAGCAAAACCAACACCGCAATTCCCCATAACCGCGGTTGTGATTCCGTGGTTGATTGAGGGCTGTAACTCTTCGTCCCAACTGGCCTGGCCATCATAGTGAGTATGAATGTCGATAAATCCCGCGGTGACGATCTGCCCCGCAGCATCAATCGTTTGTCTTGCAGGACCGGGACATTCGCCAATATCGACGATGAGGCCATCTTTGACCGCAACATTTGCGAGCATGCCTGCTTCACCACCGCCGTCGAAAACAGTGCCACCGACAATTTTCAGATCATAAGTCATGACGTCTTCCCCAGTGCCATCTTCCGATTTCGACTCAGATCGATATAGCGGAAAATTCCGACCAGCGCGCCGCCGGCGATCAGGTGCCAGATGCTCCAGATTGCCGTTAGCGCCGTCGCGCCACCTACACCATCAAACTGGTCAAGCAATATAATCAATCCCAAACCCGCATTCTGAATACCAACTTCGAATGTCAGCGAGCGCCGACGACCCGTGTCCAGCTTCAAGACCCTGCCGGTAATCGCGCCCAAACCAAGGGCGCTTGCATTGTGCAGCACCGCAATCGGGATGACGAGCGCGCCGACGGTCAGGACGATATTCCAATTTCCGACAACGCCAGCGACAATGATTGCCATGAGCGTCAAAATGGAGAGCGGTGTCAAAATGCGACGCAATTTTTCGGCGAATATCGGAAGCTTGGCGGACACAATCATGCCGATCAACATCGGAATTGCGAGCAAAGCGGCGGTTTGAATCAAAAACATCCACGGGTCGATATCAAGCGATTCAACGAGATCGGCGGTTGGCCTGTAAAGATTTGACCAAAAAAGGATCGAGACGGGTGTCAGGATTGCGGCCGTCACACTCGATATCGCAGTTAACGACACTGAATAGGCGGTATTACCGCGCGCGAAATGTGTGAGAATATTAGACATATTGCCGCCCGGGCAGCTCGCAACCACAAACATTCCCAGGGCGATGCTGGCTGTCGGATTCAAGACAAATACCAGCATAAAAGTTAGCAAAGGCAAGCCAAAAACCTGCGCCATCACCCCACCCAGTATCCTCAGCGGTTGGTTTTGCAAGGCCTTGAAATCATCAAGCTTAAGCGACAATGCGACGGTAAACATCATACCTGCCAGTATGCCTGACATGGCGAGACGGGTCGTTTCATCCAAAACCACCCGAACGTCGTCGAGATCCACAGCTTCCATTAATGATCCCACATTCAGGTTGTATATCAAACACAATAACTCGCTCGAGCGCGCGAAGAAATCTCGCCTTCTGAGGCAAGAAAACTCTCGCCAAATCTCGCCGACTCTGTCACGTATACCTCGATACTCGAAGTCGGCTAATCGTCGTTCCGCGTATAATTTGAAGTCCGAAATGGACCGTTATCTTGATCGTACAGAGTGACACAAACATTTGAACAAGCAATTCGAGTGTTTTTCTTGGGAAAGCGGCCTCTGCCGCAAAAAATTTGGGGAATACAGTTATGGGGCGTAAACGCTTTGATGAAATGCCTTGCGCAATTGCGCAGACACTCAACCAAGTCGGCGACTGGTGGACCCTGCTCATCGTCCGCGATGCCATGAAGGGCGCACGCCGATTCAGCGACTTCCATGAAAGTACCGGTATCGCAAAAAATATCCTGACAGACCGCCTTAACAAGCTCGTCGAAAACGGTGTGATGGAGCGCGAAGAAGTCGGTGTGCGGGGCCAGCGCCAAGAATATATCCTGACCGAACGCGGCGAGGAATTATTTCCGGTTTTGATGGCCATGCAACAATGGGGCGATAAATGGATCTACGGCGAAGCGGAAGCGCCGATCGTCGTTATCGACACCGATACTGGAGAGGCTCTCGCACCGATTAAAGTGGTCAATGAAAGCGGAACGGTACTGACGCACCGCGACGTTACCCGGAAGGCCGGTCCCGGTCTGGAGTTAAAAGCCGTAGGCTGAGCCAAAATATTTGTTGATTGTTGCGCTTGCGGCATCGACATGAACGCTGTTCACCCGGTAGTCTGGCCGAGACTGCCGGGAGAGACAGATATGACATTCAAGACATCAGTGGAATTCGTCAGGCGCTTTGCCTGCCTGACCATCAGCGTTGGCCTTGTGGCTTGCGGCGAAACCAGCGAGCGGGACCTCGCGGGTGCCGATCGTGTTTTCCAGACGCAATTGATCGAGCAACTCATCGATGCCCAACCTGGCGATATCATCGAGATTCCGGAAGGAATATTTGCCTTCGACCGCAGTCTCAGCCTGATCGTTGATGGTGTCACATTGCGCGGCCAGGGTATGGATCGCACCATTTTATCCTTCCAAAATCAAATCGTTGGCGCGGAAGGTCTGATCGTGACCGCAAGCGACTTCACACTGGAAAACCTTGCTATTGAAGACACTGTTGGCGATGGCGTGAAGGTCAATGAGGGCAATAATATTGTCATTCGTGGCGTCCGCGTTGAGTGGACGGCCGGTCCGCGAACCGAAAACGGCGCCTACGGCCTCTATCCCGTGCAGACAACGAATGTGCTCTTGGAAGATAATATCGTAATCGGAGCCTCTGATGCTGGCATCTATGTCGGCCAGTCTGAAAACGTGGTTGTACGCCGGAATCGAGCCGAGCGAAACGTCGCAGGAATAGAAATTGAAAACACATTCAATGCTGATGTCTATGACAACGTAGCGACTGAAAATACCGGTGGCATACTCGTTTTTAACATGCCGAACCTGCCGCAACGCGGTTATCAAACCCGGGTCTTCGACAATCAAATCTTTGCCAATAATACGGGCAATTTTGGCCATGCCGGGACACCCGTCGCCTCCGTTCCCGCCGGTTCTGGCATTGTGATCAATTCAAATGATGATGTCGAAATTTTCAATAATGAGATTTCCGACAATCGAACGGCCAACATTATTATTTCCAGTCTGCATTCTGCGAATTATGCCGGCTATGCTGCGCAGGATAATTTTGACCCCTATCCGGAGGGCATACATATCCATGGGAATACGTTTTCGGGTGGTGGTAATGATCCGGACGGATTGGATCTGCAAGCGCTCAAATTACTGTTAGTCGGCCCGCTCGGGCGGATGCCGGACGTGGTCTGGGACGGATATTTTGATGCCGACAAGTTGATCGACGGGACCATGCCCGACGCGCTGCGAATTTGCCTCGATAATAGCGATGCGGGCTTGGTGAATGTGGATGGACCCAATGATTATGCGTCCCCTGAGATCGTTACTGACCAGCATCAATGCAGCCTGGCACCCTTACCGGCTGTTGAGCTGGCAGCAGCGCGTTGAAGATCCGTCTCCTGCTTGGCGCTTTGACGCTGCTGGTTGCGGCCTGCTCGCCACCGCAGATGGCTCCGACCTTTATTAGCGAGGGCAATCCAGCACTGCTGAGCGAGTGGGGAATGATGCAGTCTGATGGGTCGCGCCTGACCCTCTCCGACGGCGTCATGGCCTTTGATCTCAATACGCCCTTGTTTACCGATTACGCCCATAAGCAGCGCACAATCTGGATCCCAGATGGCCTGCAGGCCGAATATCGGGAGGGTGAAGTCCTCGACTTTCCTGTGGGAACGGTCATCACCAAAACGTTTTATTATCCGCGTGGTGAGAATAGCGATGAAGTTGTCCGCACAAATCAGAGGGCTGATGGGTGGCGTTCGGATGGACTCGTTCTGACCGACCTTCGTTTGATGGAAACGCGCATTTTGGTTCATCGCGAAGACGGCTGGACCGCCCTTCCCTATGTTTGGAATGCCGAACAGACCGACGCCCACCTCTCTCGGGCTGGACACATTCAGCGACTGACCCTGCTTTCTGATCGCCAGAACAGCCAGGATTTCGCCTATGTTGTACCGAATGCCAATCAATGTGCAGGCTGTCACGCCGTCAATAATACCACGCGGGAATTACTCCCCATCGGACCGGCCGCACGGCATTTAAACCGTGTCTATGAATACCCAGAAGGACCGGCAAACCAGCTGCAGACACTCGTCGATGCAGGATATCTCGACACCTGGCCTGGCGGGGACCAAACACCTCGAGCCGCCGCTCTTTTTGACGCTATGGCACCACTCAACGAACGGGCGCGCAGCTATCTCGATATCAATTGCGCACACTGCCACAATCCTGTCGGCCCAGCGGACACGTCTGGACTGCACCTCAATTTCAACGCGCCACTTAATGCGAATCTCGGACTGTGCAAATTACCAATAGCGGCGGGCGGTGGAACGGGTGGCCGACACCACACGATCGTTCCCGGCCAACCAAACCTCTCTATCCTATTGTACCGTATGGAAATTATGGACCCCGCTTCGCTAATGCCCGAGCTTGGTCGGTCTACAGTACATGATGAGGGGGTCGCGCTGATTTCTGAGTGGATCTCATCCCTCGAGGGAACTTGCGCGTAAATCCGCTCGATCAAGGACAAAAAATCGCGTCACAGGCGATATTTTTTGTTTTCAGACATTGAGGGCGCGAGGAAGTATGGTTAGTCTTCGCGCCGGCGCATAGGGGAAGACAGTGTCGGCGGCTCGATATCAAGCGGCCTCAAAGCCTGCCCTCCCTATAAGAACGAGCTGTCCAAATGCCCGGTATCAGGCAGTTGAGCGGGCCGCTTACATAAATCGCTATCGGGCGAAGTGTTTCGCCTGGTTTTCTATTGGTCGATATTATCTGGGGAAGATAACAATGACACTGACGACCCTCATGGCCTCCGCGGCCCTTTCATTCATGATTCACGATCCCGCTATGGACACATTGATCGCCAATGCGATCCAGGTTCAGGCCGGTGACGTGACCTACACCACATTCTTCGAGTCTGATGGCAGCTACACAACCGATGTCGGCATTACCGGCACCTGGCATGTGGATGGCGATCAGTTGTGCATCCAGCGCTCTAGTGGCGAGGGTGGTTGCCAGCCGCTGCAAGCTGATCTCAATGTTGGCGATAGCTGGTCAGGCATCAATGCCGCAACTGGTGCCACTGTGACCTACACCATCGTCACACGCTAATATTCAGCCCCGCACTGACAATAAGCCGGCAATCGAGAGATTGCCGGTTTTTTTGTTTCGTCTATTCAACAATATTCTCGTCGATCTCGCGCGCAATCCGGATACCGATACTACTGGCTTTTGTTGTTAGCCCAATAGAGGAGCGGTTGGCTGATCGCGACACTTGCGGCGTATCAAGCCATGAGCCGCCGCGCTGGACGCGGCGCGTGCAATCTCCGTTGCGGCGGGCACCGCCATTATCTGGCGCGCGGCGGTAATCATTCGCCCAGCAGTCCAGCGTCCATTCCCAGACATTGCCATGCAGATCAAATAAGCCAAATGCATTGGGTGCGAAGCTGCCCACCGGAGCCGGGCTGTAATGATCATCATCACATTCGGCGCGGTCTTCATTGTCGGACCCGACCTCATCGCTGAAGGCGTCATCGGCGACATTGCCCAATTGGCAATCCCAGTCATTATTACCCGACCAGGCATGATCGCTGCCGGCACGGGCCGCGTATTCCCATTCCGCTTCGCTGAGCAGGCGGTAGCGTTCTCCGGTATGGCCAGACAACCAGTCCACATAAGCCTGGGCATCATCCCAACTCACGCACGTTACCGGGTGATTGGCGGTCTGAATATGCCCGGGATCCTGCCACGTCACCGAGCGCTCATCCGTCCAGACATTATCGGCCCAAGTCTGACAACCCTCAGACATTCTGTAACGTGCATCATCGACAAACCGTTCGAATTCGCCGACCGAAATTTCGTATTTTCCGACGGCAAATGACGAAGCGAGAGGGACAGTCCGAACTGGCCCCTCATCACTGTCACGCCCGTATTCAGACCGACGGGAACCCATGGAAAACTCCCCGGCAGGCAAAACCACCATTTCCGGGCAATCTTCGCAATCGTGAAAGCTGGAGCCGACCGGTGTGCCGGTTTCCGCAAGGGTCTCAAAATCTGGGAGTTGATTGAGCTCGGCATTGCGCCGATCGATCACGGCCTGCTGCTCAACTGCCTCTTCGGCGCGATGCTGACGGGTCGCTGGATCGCGATCCGCCTCGTCGTAAAATGCCAATGCCTTGTGATAGACCTCGCCCTCACTTCCGGCGCGTTCAATGTAGTCGGCCAGCGGAGCCAAGGCCGCATACGCCTGCCCGGCTCGCAGCAGAGCCTTACCTTCGAAAAAACTCAACATTGGTGGCAGCGGCTCATCGCGCTCGATATCATTGAGCTCGATTATGGTTTCTAGCACTAACGGCCAGTCCTCGTCGCCGTCGGCCAGCTCCACGCGGCCAGACAACATGTCGAAACGCGCTTCATCGGAGAGCTGGGCGTGCGTGTTCGCCGGAGACAGCCACAACGTCAATGCCAGTGCCGATACGCTGATAGATTTGCTGGTGAAACTTGTTCCCATTATACGCACTCCCGGTCGCTGATCAGATGATCAGTTTGCGGCGGGTATCAAACCCTGACTCCGGCATTGTCGGCAAGCTGAGGAAGATTGGCGGGCAGCCGGATGGTTGCGCCTCAAATATTGGTCGACCCAATTCAATCCCAACCAAGACCGCACCATGTCCTTGTTGCTGGCACATCGGGAGCTCAGCTACAGCGCCCGGTTACAATCCGGTGGGGGCGTTCAAACTTCAAACCCCGGCATTCTCGCCCACTCAGCTAGAGCATAAAATCCGGCTCCCATCGTCCCAGCTACTGAGAAGAACAGCCATCCCCAGAAGCCAAATTTGAATTCTTTCCGCCGCCACTCAAATTGAGTCTCACAAAACAAATGCAAGTAGAAAAACAAGGTCAAGGTCCAAACCCATCCAAGGAGAACTTCACCGACCCCAAGCCCAAACTTGAAGAGGATGAAATACGCTTCAAGTAGGACAACGACAAAACACAAAACCGATAATATGAATTGACGAAAATTTGGGGGCGCGAATATGTGCCGAAATTCCTTAGGACTTTGATCAAGTTCCGGCTTGTTCACTCCCTACTCCCCAAACGACCCTGCAGCGCCCGGGAAGACCACCGGCGTCTCCGACCCATCCAGCGCCACCGCTGAGACACCGAAATAGTAATTATCAATCACCACATTCTCGAGCGTCCAGGTGTCGATCTGGCCGACGAAGCGGCTGTGGGTCCATTGATTGCTGTCGGTCAGGCGCCAGTGGACGCGGTAGCCGGCGAGGTTTTCTGCTGCCTCTCCGGTCGCCAGGGTCCAGCTCAGCGTCGTGGAGGGCTGCACAGCGCCTTCAATGGTGACGTTGGCGGGAAATGGCGGGGCATTGGCGATCTGGGCCATGACGGCGACGTTAAGGGATGTGAGCTTGGCGTTGTAGTCGAAATCTACACCGTCAATGGTGTCGCCATAGGTGATGCCGTCCTCAGTGCGCAAATCCTGGTGCTGACGGTTATAATGTTCGTGGGTTTCCATAATGCGGACACCGGGAATTCCCACCGCGTTAAACGGGCGGTGGTGACCGCCGCGACCGAAACGGTCGAGGCGATAGACCATCATCACGTCCAGATTGGGAATGTATTGGTCGGCCGTGATGTCGACAAAGCGCGCCAGATTGCGCGATGGGCTGTCGACTTCGCCACCGGTGAAGCGGCGGGCACGGGCTTCTTCGGGCGTCTCAACATCGCGTGTTCCCTCTGAGAAGACGCGGGCGGTGGAATTGTCGATGACGCCGTCAATGCCGGAGATATTGCCGATCATATCATTATTGAGCACAGCCTTGATGCGCCAGCCTTGCTCCAGCGCGTGGGCGGCAACGATCTGGCCGCCAAACAACCCCTGCTCTTCCCCCGCCAGACCGGCATAGATGATTGATCCGTCAAATTCAGATTGGCTGAGCACCCGCGCGGCTTCGATCACACCCGCCATACCGGAGGCATTGTCATTGGCGCCGGGTGACAGGTCTGTGGAATTCATCGGGTCGGTGACGCGGCTATCTATATCGCCGGACATCACCACGTAGCGATCCGGATCAATACGCCCGCGCTGGATGGCGATGACGCTTACAACGTCAACCGGGTCAGGGATGCGCCGCTCTCCGGAAATAGTGTCGCTGACATACATAACCTCCAGGCAGCCACCACAAGCGGCGGAGATTCGCTCGAATTCCTCAAAAATCCAGGTTCGCGCAGCACCGATGCCCTGGGTTTCACTGACCGTGTCGGACGCGGTATGACGCGTGCCAAAGTCGACCAGGGTCTGGACATCTTCGTGCAAGCGATCCGCGGAGACGGCCGCGACATAATCATGTACAGCCAGCACTTCGGATGGCGGCGCAACACGACGCTCCTGCGCGTCGGCTCCACAGGCCGCCAAAACGGTCGCGGCACTCAGCATCAGAAATTTACGCAAGATCATCTCCCCAGAATATTGCAAATTGGATTTGCCCGCAGTGTTTCGTGCGAGGCAGATGAGGTCAAGCCAGATGACCGGGACCCGCGGTCATCGAAATCAAGGTAAAACGCGGGCGAAAAGGTGAATTTGAAACTTGGCGCGCACGATCGCCGAACGTCCGACTCTCCTGTCTACGAAAGTGAAGTCGAAGAAAATGGGTCGGCCATGATTTAGAATTACTCTGGATTGTAAGCCCGAAGCGAATTCGTGTAGGCGGCGCAAAACATGCAAATGGGGATAAATATGGATTTCATGGAAGCCGTTAGATCGGCATTGAAAAATTGGAATAATTTCCACGGTCGGGCACGCCGGAGCGAATTCTGGTGGTGGTATTTGGCAAGCATTCTAATCAGCATCGCCGCCGGTTTCCTGGATGGATTATTGGGCGGGAGCTTCATCATTGTTGCCGTGGTTTCGCTGGGTCTCATTGTCCCAAGTATCGCGATGTTCTTCCGCCGACTGCATGATACGGGGCGATCCGCTTGGTGGATGCTGATCGGATTTGTACCACTCATCGGTTTGATTTTGCTTTACTTCTATATTCTCGACAGCGACGCTGGCGACAACGCCTATGGTCCCAGCCCAAAACCAGCAGCGCCAGGCGACCAGAGCTAACCACGCTATTTTGACCTTTGAACAACGGGCGGGAGCGAAAATCAGGCATTTTCGCTCCCGTTTTATTTGCGTCCGCCTTAGGGTGTAATAATCACTTTGCCGATCGCCTTCCGACCGGAAAGCTGGCCGAAAGCGCCGAGAAAGTCACTCAGAGGATAGGACCCGGCTACGTGGGGCTTGATTTTCCCGTCCTCGAACATCTCAAACAGCTCAGACATATTGTTGTAATGCGCCCCTGGGTCGCGCATCGCCCAGGCGCCCCAAAAGACACCCACGGCTGACGCGCCCTTGAGCAGGGTCAGATTAAGCGGGAGCTTGGGAATATCGCCGGCGGCAAAACCGATAACAAGGAAACGCCCTTCCCAGGCGATAGATCTGAAGGCCAGCTCGGCCAGATCACCGCCGACAGGGTCATAAATGACATCCGCACCCTGCTTGCCTGTCAGCTCTTTCATGCGAGCCTTAAGATCTTCCGTGGTGTAATTAATGCCCTCATCCGCGCCGTGGGCCTTTGCCGCGGCCAGCTTCTCGTCGCTGGAGGCGGCTGCGATGACTTTGGCTCCCATCGCTTTGCCGAGTTGAACGGCTGCTAGGCCGACCCCCCCTGCCGCGCCAAGCACCAGAAGCGTCTCGCCGGGCTGGAGCTTTCCCCGCTGTTTGAGCGCGTAATAAGTGGTGGCGTAAACCACGGTCAGGCCTGCACCTTCTTCGAAGGCCATGCTGTCAGGAATTTTTATGACGGCGCCAGCGGGCGCGGCGACTTGTTCGGCAAAGGCACCCGTCAGTCCGTTGAAACAGACCCGGTCACCGACACTGACGTTTTTGACCCCGTCTGCGACGGCGGTGACGATCCCGGCCCCCTCACCGCCGGGTACAAAGGGAAGCGGCGGTTTGAACTGGTACTCGCCGCGCACGCAAAGCAGGTCCGGGAAGTTAAGCCCGGCCGCTTTCACATCGACCATCACATGGGCGTCTGGCAGAAGCGGTGAGTCGATCTCTTCGACTTTCATGTCGGCCTCGGGACCAAATTCTCGGCAATACAGCGCTTTCATAGTCAAATTCCTCGTTGGTCGCATCTTTGAACCGCAAAACCGGTTCCCACTTTTTCTGAAGCCGCTCGGTTAGGCGACTTCAAACAGGCCGGCAGCACCCATGCCACCCCCCACACACATCGTGCAAATCACGTATTTCACGCCACGACGCTTGCCCTCGATGAGGGCGTGGCCGACCAGCCGTGCGCCGGACATGCCATAGGGATGCCCGATCGAAATCGCTCCGCCATCGACGTTGAGGTTTTCATTGGGAATTCCCAGCTTGTCGCGGCAATATATCACCTGCACAGCAAAGGCTTCATTGAGTTCCCACAGGCCGATATCGTCCATGGTCAAGCCATTGGCCTTGAGCAATTTGGGAATGGCATAGACCGGGCCGATGCCCATTTCGTCTGGTTCTAGGCCCGCAACAGCCATGCCGCGATAAATCCCCAATGGAGCCAGGCCGCGGCGTTCCGCGTCCTTGCGCTCCATCAGTACCGAAGCGGAGGCGCCGTCGGATAGCTGGGACGCATTGCCTGCGGTGATGAATTTCCCCTCCTGGACCTTCATTCCGTCGTTGAAGACAGTTCGCAGTCCGGCGAGGTTTTCTGCCGACGTGCCGGGGCGGTTGCCCTCATCTTTTTCCAACGTCACGTCGATATCGGTGACTTCCTTGGTTTCTTTATTGAAAAATTTCATCGTGGATGGCAGCGGCACGATCTCGTCATTGAAGCGTCCTGCTTCCTGGGCCGAATGAGTGCGGGCCTGCGACTGGGCTGAATATTCATCCATGGCTTCGCGTGTTATTCCATAGCGATCGGCCACGATCTCGGCCGTCTCGAGCATCGACATGTAGAGGTCCGGCTTGTTGGCCTTGATCCACGGGTCCGCGGCGCGATGGTTATTCATGTGTTCGTTCTGGACGAGGGAGATGCTCTCCAATCCCCCGCCGACCGTTACTGTCATGCCATCAGATATGATTTGCTTGGCGGCGGTCGCAATCGCCATCATCCCTGAGGCACACTGGCGATCCATGGACATGCCGGCGACCGAGGCGGGAATGCCGGCGCGGATCAGGCTGTTACGGGCGGGATTGCGACCGCTAGAGCCTTGCTGCATGGCGCAGCCCATGACCACATCATCAATCTCGGCCGGATCAATGCCCGCGCGTTTAACCGCATGAGAGATAGCGTGCCCCCCCAATTCGGGTGCGGATGTGTCATTGAACGCACCGCGATAGGCCTTGCCAATCGGCGTGCGGGCGGTTGAGACGAGGACGGCTTCGCGCATGATAATTCCTATCCTGTTGCAGCGACGGATTCAGCCGTCGCTTTGTACCAGACGATTTGTTGGGTGGTGGCCAGCAAGCATCCGCTACGGCTCCACATACGGGCATGTTGATCATAAAACCCGCGATGCCCGCGGGCACCGTCGGCTTCAATCAGCATGTAATCTTCACCGGCGGCTTCAAAGTCTTCGGTCGTCGCATGGACATAAACTGTCATCGAGACGGTCGCGAGCATGCCCGGCTTGCCCGTCGCGAAGAACAGACGCGGCGCGGGCGTGTCGGCCAAGGTAACAAGGGCTGCCGGATCGAGCGATCGACCGGGATCTATACGGACCCAGGCCGAGGATTGCATGGGCTGTTTGGATTGCTGGAAAGGCGGATTGACGGCCGGTCGGATTTCCAGGGTTTTGGTCCAGGGCATAGGAAGCTGGAAGCGCTGGCACGTCTCCGGCTCCGGGGCGTCGGGACGGGTGTGTTCCGTCCAGCTGACGGTCTCCCTGCGACGAGACAATACGGCCGTTGCGCGATTACCCAAAATGGTTCCATCTGCCGATTCAAGGCGGGCAGACCAAAATTGTGTATTTCGACCGCCACCGTCGCAATGGGTGATAATCCGAACCGGCCCCTCTTCGAGTCCGGCGATGAAGTCCGTCGTAACGGAAACTAATTCCATCCCGTCACCGGCAGCCTCGAGCAAGGCCTTGGTCAAAATACCCGCGCTCCAGCCGCCGAAGGGACCGATCAGGTTTTTGAATTCCGCACTGGCATCGGCGGCAAAGGTGACGGATTCATCCCCTCCACCTATGCGTTCGAGCGCCATGGATTGGTCGAGCAAATGCATAATCAGCTCAGGGAGACACCGAGATGGGCCGCGGCCTTGGTCAGGAATTTGATTCCCTGCTCGCCACCTTGCTGAGACTCATTTTGGCCCTCAGGGCTAATGATAGCGTCGAAATTGGCCGCGACGCCTTCAGGGGTCTGCTCTTCCGGCGGAAGATAGATGCCTTCGGTTTCGTAAATTTTAGTCGCGGCATAACCACCCGCACCGGCGCACAGCACCACACGGGACGGCCCATCATCACTGACCAGATAGACCAGGCCCGCCGTGACACATTCTGGCTTGAGCATGTCGAGCATCACTGGCGGCATGATGTTCTCCGTCATACGGGTCGCGGCAACCGGGGCCAAAGCATTGACCTTGATGCCATATTTGGCACCTTCCAGATGCAGCACATTCATGAAACCGACGAGGCCCATTTTAGCGGCCCCGTAATTGGACTGACCAAAATTGCCGTAGATTCCCGATGAGGACGACGTCATCACAATGCGTCCGTAATTGGCCTCGCGCATGATCTCCCAAACGGCCTTGGTACAAATCGCCGAGCCCATCAAATGGACCTCATTGACCAGGCGGAAGTCGTCCAGTGTCATCTTGGCGAATGACTTATCGCGCAATATGCCGGCATTATTGACCAGAATGTCGATCCGGCCCCATTTCGCCATTGTCTGCGCGACCATATCCGCGACATCAGCTTCAACGGTTACGTTGGCGCGATGCGCGATCGCCTCTCCGCCAGCGGCCACGATCTCTGCGGCCACATCTTCGGCTGCAGAGCCGGAGCCCGATCCGTCGACTGAGCCGCCCAGATCGTTGACCACGACTTTGGCACCCCGGGCTGCCAGCTCAAGTGCGTGCGAACGACCGAGACCATGACCTGCTCCAGTTACGATTGCGACGCGGTCATCAAAGCGAATATCGGTCATGCTACTTGTCTCCACCCAAAATACTCATTGTCAGCCATTGTGCGATCAAGGCCGGTTTGTCCTCGCCCTCGATTTCCACAACCAATCCCTGCTTTAACAGCCACTGCCCCGGCTTTTTCTCGATCGCGCTTTCAAGCGTAAAACGACCACGCACGCGCTTACCTGCTCGGACGGGTTGCAGAAAACGGATTTTGTCGAAACCGTAATTGATACCCATAACCGAGCCTTCGAGACCAAAGGCGACATCAATTGCCATGGCCGATGCCAGCGAAAGCGACAGAAATCCATGGGCAATCGTACCGCCGAAAGGCGTTTCGGCGGCGGCGCGTTCGGGGTCGATGTGAATGAATTGCGGGTCTTCAGTGACCTCGGCAAAGACATCGATCCGGTCCTGCTCGACTTCGATCCAGCGGGAGACGCCGATTTCCTGACCGATATGGGAGGAAAGATCTTGCGGGTTAATGGCGGGCATCAGACAGTCTCTCCGGTTTGCAGAAGCATTTTGCGCAAGGTGGGTTTGTCAACCTTGCCTGTGCCACCGCGCGGCAGCGGGGCCTTCATGCGCCAATAGTGATCAGGACGCTTGAAAGATGCCAAGTGCGGTTTGAGAAACGCCTCAATATCATCATCGCTGAGATCAGCGCCCTCACGAACCAGGATCGCTGCGCCAACGCGTTCACCCAGCCGCTCGTCGGGAATGCCGATAATGGCGGCTTCGAGGATGTCCTCGTGTTTGGCCATAGCTCCCTCAACTTCGAGACAGGACACGTTCTCACCGCCCCGGATCACCATATCTTTCAAGCGATCAACGATGGTCAAAAAACCCAATTCGTCGAGCGTGCCGACATCACCTGTTTTGAACCAGCGGTCCTTGGTCAATACATCGGCAGTCGCTTCGGGTTGATTGAGGTATTCCCGGAATACGGCCGGGCTACGAATCCAGACTTCACCGGGGTCACCAGTCGCGGCGTCGCTTCCATCTGATTGGACAATGCGTAAATCGGTCACGGCCGGCACGGCTCGTCCACAGGACCCGGGATTGGCTTGATAATCATCCAACCCATTATAAGTGCCCAGGGCATTGGTCTCCGTCAATCCATAGCCGGAGCTAGACCACGCCTGTGGGAAGGTTTGGTTTAGACGCTCTACATGGGCTGCGGGACGCTTTGCCCCACCAGAACCCATGTCCATCAACGTATCGAGATGGGTGCCACGACGGTCAGCCTCCATCGTGATTTCGTGAGACATGGTGGGAACGCCGACGACATTGGTGATTTTTTCCGCCTCGATCAAATCGACGGCATCACCGGCATCCCATTTGCGCATCAAGACCATTTTTCGTCCTGCCATCAGCGACATCATGAAGACCGCGTGCGATCCTGTGCAATGGAAAAGCGGTACGGCGACAAGCACCGCCGGATCGCTGCCGAAGAAATCCTCACCACCATTTGCCAATTTGAGCGCCGCGCCAATTAAGGTGAACGATAAGACTGTCGTTACGACACCGCGATGGGTTAGCACCGCCCCCTTGGGCGCGCCGGTAGAACCGGACGTGTAGAAAATGGCGAAATCACTGTCCGGGTCGATTTGCAGGTCCGGCGGTGGCTTTCCCGCGCCCGTTTCGATCACGGACTTAAGCGTATCGGCTACGCCCGGGACGTCGCCGCGTCCACTAATAATGGTGAGACCGAGTTCATCCACCAGCGGCATCAGACGTTCTGCTTGTCGATAGCCCGCGATCACCAGCTTCGCCTGACAATCCTTCAGGCCAAAGCCCATTTCTTCGCTGGTCCACCAGCCGTTCAACGGAACGACTACCCCGCCGGCCGCAATGATTCCCATGAAGGATGCCATCCATTCCGGGCTGTTGCGCATGGCAAGTGCGATGCGCGTGCCCGGCGTGACGCCGTGACGTTCAATCAGACCGTTGGCCACGGCGACGGACTTGGCCACCAATTCGCCATAGGTCCAGCGTTGATCGTCAAATACCACTGCGGTCTTATCCGCATGCTCCATTGCCATCATCAACAGGAAACGCAAATCCGGCGGCGCATTGACATATCCGCGCTGTTTGATGCCGAAATTTTCAATTTCGCCAATGGCAAAGGTCGGCTCGTTTTCGAGCACGGCCATGACCAATTTTTCGCGTGTTTCACGCGGTGGTGCGGATTTGCGGTCTGCCATTTCAGCCTTCCAATGATTGATTGACGTAACGCTTGAGTTCCTGACGCGCGATCACCATGCGGTGAACCGCATCAGGACCATCGGCCAAGCGAAGCGTTCGGACCCAGATCCACATCTGAGCCAGAGGTGTGTCCTGGGAAACGCCAAGGCCTCCATGCATCTGCAGCGCTTCATCAATGGTCTCCAGAGCGACACGCGGTGCGATCACCTTGATCTGTGAGATATACGGTGCAGCGGCTCGTGGATCACCCTGGTCCATCATCCAGGCCGCTTTCAGGCATAGCAAACGCGCCTGCTCAATCGCCATACGGCGCTCCGCGATGATATCGCGATTGGCACCCAGTCGAGCGAGCGGCTTGCCGAAAGCTGTCCGGGATACCGAACGCTGGCACATCAGCTCCAAGGCCCGTTCAGACTGACCAATTGCCCGCATACAATGATGAATGCGGCCAGGCCCTAACCGCCCCTGGGAAATTTCAAAGCCACGACCACGACCCAGGATAAGACTGTCAGCGGGAATGCGCACATTGGTGAAGCGCACATGCATATGGCCGTGCGGCGCGTCATCATGCCCGAACACCTGCATGGGACGCAGGATTTCGATACCGTCCGTTGATGCGTCCACGAGAAATTGCGAATGCTGACCATGACGCGGGGCGTCATCACCCTCGGTCTTGGCCATCAAGATGTAGATGGCACAGCGCGGGTCACCGGCACCGGAAGCCCAGTGCTTTTCACCGTTGAGCACCCACTCATCTCCATCGAGACGAGCATCGAGGGCGATATTGGTCGCATCAGACGATGCCACATCCGGCTCGGTCATCAGATAGGCGGAGCGGATCTCACCCTTGAGCAAGGGCTTAAGCCATTTTTCTTTTTGCGCCGCATTACCGTAGCGCTCAATAACTTCCATATTTCCCGTATCGGGCGCGGCACAATTGAAAATTTCCGGAGCCAAGTTGGCCCAACCCATTTGCTCGGCCAGATGGGCATACTCGACCGTTGATAGACCGTAGCCACGATCGCTGTCAGTAAGCCAGAAGTTCCACAGCCCGCGCTCACGTGCTTTGGCTTTCAATGTTTCCCGGATCTCCGTCTGACGGTCAGTGAAGGTGAAGCGATCACCGCCGGGGGCCTTGCCGACCTCGGCATGATATTCGGTATCTGCATCCATGATTTCGTCGCGCACCATGGCACGAACTTGATCGATAAGCGGCTTGACCCGTTCGGAAATACCCAGATCCATTATGCTCTCTCTTCCATCATTCGAATTGATTTTAAATCAGACAGGTCGGCCGCGTTGTTCCACGACGACGCGACGAAATTTGCGCATCCCTCCCAGCCAGCGATCCCGTTGGGAGGCCCGGGCATTTTCATAGCCGGCAACAGACGCATGCGGCAGAGCCAAAAATCGTTTCTCTTCAATCGCTGCCATCATTTCATGAGCAACATCCGCCGGCTCGACAATGCCATCAGCGCCGGCGATGCCGCCATCTTCACTGTCGCCCAGCATGTCGGTACGTACCGCTTGGGGGCAGACACAGACTACCTGCAGCCCCTCGTCACCATGGGCGATGGACAGGCTCTCGGCGAAGGATACGGCTGCGTGTTTTGTCGCCGTGTAGGATGAGGCTCCGATCTGGGCGAGAAGCCCGGCGGCGGAAGCAACAAGGACAAACACTCCGCCCCCATTGGCCTTCATACCCGGCCAAACCTGACGCGCGCTGCGAACCGCGCCCATCACATTGACCTCGAAGGAGGCTTGCCATGCCGCGTCATCGGCGCCCGCAGCGTCCCAGCTCGGCGCATCAACCCGCAATATGCCGGCATTGGAGACAAACACATCGATAGGTCCAAGTGTAGATGTGACCATCTTTACGAAGCTCTCAATCTGAGCTTCATCGGTAACATCAACATGAGCCCCGTAGCCGGAAAACTCGACGGCGGCTTCTGCTGCCCCCTCCAAATCCGCAAGGGCGATCTTTGCGCCGGCCTTATGGAACGCACGGGCCATGGCAAGACCGATACCGCGTGCACCACCGGTAATGGCGACGACCTTGCCGTTATAATCCATGCTCATCTCTAGTATTTCCGCAGACGGGCGAACTTGTCAGTATGAAAATTGGCATCACCATACAGAGCTTCCGCAACCCGGACGCGCTTGATGAAAAACCCGATGTCATACTCATCCGTCATACCAATACCACCGTGCATCTGGATCGCTTCCTGAGCCGATAATTGAGCCACGTGCCCCAATTTGGATTTTGCGGCTGATATCATCATCGTTGCATGTTCGGGAGCTGCGTCGAGAGTCTGCAGCGCTTTGAGAACGATCGACTTACCAAGCTCTATTTCTGTGTACAGGTGCGCGGCACGATGCTGCAGACCCTGGAATGTGCCGATAATTTCCCCGAATTGCTTGCGCTCTTTGAGATAATCCACGGTCTGATCAAGGCAGGCTTGCGCGGAACCGGACATCTCGGCGGAGAGGCCCGCCCGACCGGCATCGAGCACTTGCTCAAGCGCTGCAAAGCCTCCGTCGATTTCACCTAGAACAGCATCGGCATCCAATTCAACATTGTCGAACTTGATGTCGGAGGCCAGGCGGGAGTCGATCATTGTGTCGACCTCAACACTGACCCCGTCAGCCTCACGCGGGACCAGGAAAAGTGTGATTCCATCGGCATCACTCTCTTCGCCCGACGTCCGGGCCGAGACAATCATCATGTCTGCGATATGTCCGTCGGCAACGAAACTCTTGGCACCGTTGAGCTTGAAGCCGTTCCCAGAACGCTCGGCTGTCGTGGTGACCGTGGACGGTGCGTGCTTGCGAGCCTCATCGACCGCGACGGCCGTAATGGCGTCACCCGATGCAATTTTGGCCAGCCATTCGCTCTTTTGAGAACCGGTCCCGAAGCGTGACAGGGCGGTCGCTCCCATGATGGCTGTCGAGAGAAATGGCGATGCTGTGAGTGTCCGCCCCATCTCCTCGGCGATAACGCCCGCGGCCACATGCCCCATGGCCACACCACCAAATTCTTCAGGAACCAAAACGCCAGTCATGCCCATTTCGGCCATTGACTTCCAGGTGTCCCGGTCGAAACCGTCCTTGTTTTCTTCGTCACGTAGCCGACGCAATTGCGAGATCGGTGCGTTATCAGTCATGAACCCCTTGGCGGCGTCCTTGAGCATGTTTTGTTCTTCATTCAGTACCATAGCCATGGCTATATATCCTCAAATAACGGTTTTAGCTCAGGCTGTTGGGAGGCCGAGAATACGCTTGGAAATGATATTGAGCTGGACCTCGGAGGTCCCGCCCTCGATGGAGTTGGCTTTGGTGCGCAGCCACAAGCGGGCCACATCGCCTTCTCCATCCCACGCCAAAGCATCATGCCCCGCACTGTCCATCATCAACTCCAGACGGCGTTTGTTGAGTTCGGTGCCGTAGTATTTGAGCATCGAAGAATTGGCACCCACGCCACTACCCGCTTTTGCTTCATCGATGACACGTTCCATCGTCGATAGAAATGCTAGGCCATCAATCTCAGAGCGCGCGACATCAACACGTAGAACCGGATCGTCGAGCTGACCACGATCGTCCAAGCCCAATTGTTGAACGGCAATATCGCCCATCGGACGGAGCGCACCGGAACCGGCCCCTGATCCACCGATCATCTCGCGCTCATGGGTGAGCAGATATTTGGCGATTGTCCAACCTTTATTGATTTCACCAACAAGATCAGATTTCTCGCATCGTGCATTATCCAGGAAGGTTTCACAGAATGGGGACTTTCCGGAAATCAACTTGATGGGCTTGGTGGTGACCCCGGGTTGATCCATGTCGACCAGGACGAAAGAGATGCCTTCGTGCTTCTTCGCTTCGAAATCGGTTCGGACAAGGACGAAAATCCAATCCGCCTGATCGGCGTAGGACGTCCAGACTTTCTGACCCGTGACTGAGTAATGATCACCCATGTCTTCGCACTTGGTCATGAGAGACGCCAAGTCGGATCCAGCGTTAGGCTCTGAATAGCCCTGCGCCCAGCGAATTTCTCCGCGGGCGATTTGCGGCAAATATTTGAGTTTTTGCTCTTCATTCCCGTATTTCAGCAATGCCGGACCAAGCATCCAGATACCAAATGACATCAGAGGCGAACGCGCCTTGATGGCTTTCATTTCCGCTTTAAGAATTTTGGCTTCATCTTTGGACAATCCGCCGCCGCCGTACGCTTTGGGCCATTCCGGTACGGTCCAGCCCTTGGACGCCATGGCATCCAGCCAC
This sequence comes from Maricaulis sp., assembly GCA_029251785.1. Taxonomy (GTDB): domain Bacteria; phylum Pseudomonadota; class Alphaproteobacteria; order Caulobacterales; family Maricaulaceae; genus Maricaulis. Next base: position 53,292 of record JAQXCQ010000141.1, read on the forward strand.
ACTTTCTGTTGGGGGTTCTTGAAAGTTGGGTTGCGGCCGCCCCAGACCGCATCGCTTTCATCCTTCATCGGCAGGCGCATTTCGGCTGGGCAATTAGCCTCAAGCCACTCCCGCGTTTCGCTGCGGAATTTTTCCAAATCGGACATATTTCTCCCCAATGAGATCAGCATGACGTTGACGTTTAGGTCAAGCATGCGGTCAAAAAATTACGCCGCCAATGTCACGCTCAAACAGGCGTAGATATCAGCAACGCGAATAGGCAACGCAGAGTAAACGCCGCAATGCGCGCCCACACAATCATTACTTTCCGTACCATCGACATTAAGGACGGTAGGGTCAAATCACCGCTTTACGTGGGTGATTTATTTAAAAACACCTCTTATGAGGGAATTTCTCTATCTACGCGACCGGTAATTTGATGAAAAAAGAAGCCCCTATTCTCTCATTTCCCTGCGCCCATATTTCACCCTTGTGGCGCGCGATTATTCTTTGACACAAGGCGAGTCCGATGCCCGTGCCGGGAAATTCACCACGGGTATGCAAGCGTTCAAAAATCTGGAAAATACGTTTCTCGTACTTGGCTTCAAACCCAATTCCATTGTCGCTGACTATCACAAGCCAATCATTGGTGGCGGTTTCAAAACGAGCCGTGACTTCGATATACGGATCCGCATCCCCCCGATACTTCAACGCATTGCTTATCAAATTTTGAAAAACCTGCCGTAACAAACCCGCATCTCCTCGAACAACCGGCAGGTTGCTACCGCTCAGAGTCGCAGAAACTTCCTCAAGTTGAACGCCCAGTGTCAGGCGCACATCCTCTAGAAGCGCCGCCAGGTCGACATCCGTTGTCACCATCTCGGTATTGCTAGATTTTGAATAGGCCAGAAGATCGACGATCAATTGCTGCATGCGAGACGAGCCATCGACCATGATATCGACAATTTCACGCCCCCCTTCATCAAGAACATCGCTGTAGCGATCCACTAAAATGTCGCCAAACGCGGATATTTTGCGCAAGGGTTCTTGAAGGTCATGCGATGCCGCCATCGCGAAACTCTCCAATTCCGTATTGGTCCGCTCGAGTTCCGACGCCTGCTCCCGCAACTTGTCTTCTGCGCGCTTGACGTCGGTGATGTCATACAGGGAGCCCGCCATACGAAGAGGCTTCCCGTCGGAATCCCAAATTGCCTGCCCGCGTGTTCGCACCCAGATATATTCACCATCGCCATGCCGTATGCGATATTCTACAGAATATTCCTCCCCGGACTCCAGATGACGAGACCCTGCCCGCACGACATCGCCCACATCGTCGGCATGTATTGCCCGTGCCCAAGCCTCGAAGGACGGTTTGAAGGATTCTTTGTCGAAACCGAGAATAGTCATCAGTTGTGGAGACCAATAAAGCTTATCGGTTACGGGATCCCAATCCCAGATCCCGACACTGGCCCCCTCCACGGCAAGCTGGTAACGTTCCTCGCTTATCGCCAAAGCTTCGCGTTCAAGCTTCTGCGCCGTAATATCCTCGATTGAGCCCGCCATTCGAACGGCCTGCCCGTTTTCGTCCCAGACGGCTTGCCCGCGGGCTCGAATATCAACCCATTCAGAACCGCGCTTAACTCTGTATTCGATATCCATCGGCATATGGCTATCTAGGTGTTCGCGCTGGCTGTCTCGAATCCGATTTAGATCATCGGGATGCACGCGTCGGCGGTAATCCTCGGCACTCGGTTGATGGTCGGGATCTGAAATGCCCAATATTTCAAGATGCCTGGGGGACCAATAAAGTGCATCCGCGCGAATGTCCCAATCCCAGATGCCAACATTGGCTCCGGAAATTGCCAAGTGAAACCGTTGCCGTGCTTCGTCCAAGGACAACAACAAACTAATTTGCGAGATCGCAACTTCGAGGACCAATTCATCGTCATCATCGAACGATTTGCTGCGTGCACTCGACCCGATCAGACCGAGTGTACCGAAAACCCGACCTGCGACGGCCAACCGACCGCCAATATAGCATTCAACCCCATGCTTTGTCCGGAATGGATGGTCGCGATATTGGCTTGATGCAAGATCGGGAATCCATAGGGGTGCCTCCCCGCCCACAACCTTGCTGCAAAACACTTCAGATCGCGGCAATTGTGCGCCCGGACGGGTTTCGACCGCCTGTCCGGAGACATATTCAAACAAGCAGCTATCAATATCAGTGCGACTAATCACCGCTTGTTGCAGGCTGAAATATCGCCGCAATTGGATTAATATTCGATCGAGTGAAACGCGAATATCAGACTCGTCCACGCGTGCGCAGGCCAATAAATCGTGGACGATTTGGCGCGTTTGCCCGGACTTAGTGCCAGGAAGGCCTTCATTCTTAGAGTTTTGGAGCGTCGACATTCAGCCCTTTCCCGGGCTTGGAGAGAAGACCAACGAACACACTTCTGGCGCGGTGATTCGTCGTCGATACGACCGATATTTTAGGGCCAAGTGGATTGATTCAGCAAATGTGGATGATCATTGCTCCGCAAAATTGGTGGCCAAATATTCAACCAAACGGGTGCGCTCTTCAACGGTGGGGGCGGCCATGCCTTGGTGGTCCACCATCCAATCAATCATATCAGACCAGCCCTGGGCTGTTTTTGATTGCTGCATAACCAACCGCAGACTGTGACAGGATGCGCAAGTATACAGGACGTCCTCATAGCCCGGCGTCCGCGGCAATCCCCAATACTCGTCACGGGCATTGAAAGCAGCGTTCGGCGCGATCGCCCCGGGTTGTATGCTGGGATCAAGCGCGTCAAAGCCGGTGAAATAGTTCACACTTCCGGACCAATCATCCGCCATCGCAACAACCACATCCGCTGCCTCCGGCGCATCAAGCGATGCGATAGCAGAAGCCGGCTCATCCTCAATCTGAGCCGGCACATCATCGGATGCGGAGCAGGCGCCCAAAGCCAGTAAAAACGCAAAGGGTGCACCCTGCCTCATAATACGAATACCGCGACACGATGCTGCATATTGTTGAGATAACCCTTGGGGTTCCATCCGGGTGTCGTCGCGGGTTGGCTGGTGCCGTTCTGATCAGTCGCCCGCGCCCAAACCTCGTAATAGCCGCGCTCGGGAATCGTCAGCTGCGCTTGCCAACGGCGCCAGGCATATCGGTTGCGAGCCGCTGGCATTTCCACGGCTTGCCAGCTCGCCCCGAAATCGATTGAGATTTCCATCGATTCAACGGCCACATCACCGGACCACGCGCTCCCACGGATCATCATCGGTTCGCCGGCATTCACGCGGGCACCGGTCTCAGGAAAGGTAATCAACGATTTGATAGGCATGGAATTAATGGTGATCATGTCCTCATTCGGAACACGTGTTCCGGGCGCAACGGGATAAGCCGGCATCCGGTAGGCCGTACCGAGCATTTTCTCACCGTCATGCACCTGATCGCGAACCCAGATACGATTGAGCCATTTTTGCGAACAAGATCCCGGCCAGCCCGGGATGATCAGGCGCAAGGGGTGGCCATTCAACTCTGGCATAGGCTCGCCATTCATCGCCCAGGCAATGATCGAGTGCTCCTCGAGCGCTTTTTCTATTGGAACACCGCGGGAAATCGCATCGCGATCGGGATCGCCGCTCAGATGAGTATCGGCGCCATAGTGCCCGGTGTGAACTGCGGTATCGCGAAGACCCGCGGCCTGCAAAACATCCCGCAGGCGAACCCCGGTCCACCGCGCGCACCCGACAGCGCCGAATGTCCATTGATTTCCAGAGGCTGCGGGCTGGTGAAAGGCGCGACCATTGCCACCGCATTCGACCACAAGATCCAGCTCGACGGTCGCGAAGCGTGATTTTAGCTCCGTAATGGTCAGTTCCAGCGCGCGTTCGACCTCGCCGTCGATCCGCAGGGTCCAGGCATCATCCGAGGTATCGACACCGATCGGCGGCTGCCCGTTATTGCGTACGAAAAATCGATTATTGGGTGTCAGCGCATCATCTAGGAGATGTGGAGGCGTCTCCATATTGACCGGGCGGTCTCCCAATAATGTCAGCCCCGGTTTCGCAACGGCGAGTGTGCCGACATCCTGGGCCAATGCGACGGGAATAAAACCGGCGGGCAGATCACCCGCAAACGGGATTGGCAATCCAAGCGCCGCGGTGAAGGCCGCCGCACCCGTCAAAAGATTGCGCCGGCTCAACTCTGGTCCGAGGTGTGTGGCCTCTCCCACGTCGCGCGATGCTTTTTGGTCGATCATGATTCTCTCCTCGCTGGGCGCATGATGGCATTTTCAGAGGTTGCAGCAAGAGACTGACGTCAAAAACAGCATTTATCTGTAAAAACAGCACGATTTATCGAAAGTCGCGATAGACGCGGCCTGACTATTACGCGACGGTAATGTTACCGAACCTTCAATTTACGGCCTGGGGAGGCGTCGATGCGAAGTGAGTATATAGCGCTGTTGCTTGCAGCAGGAATCGGGCTTGGCATTGCTGTCAGCCCAACCTCAATCAAAACAGCCGTGGCAGAACGCGTTGCCGTTCCGGAAAATGTCGTCGCGGAATTATCACGACAGATGAACTTTTTTGCGAGTTGGGCAAACCAGGACGGTCAGGCACCGGACGCGAACGAGGACGATTCCATCATTGTGGTTGAGGAAGCCGACGCTTAATTATCCGAGCCGGGTGATGCAGCCTGGCTAGCGTCCAGCTGGTTTTCTATCATCACCCGAAACGGTTCGCCGACCGGCAATCCCTGCGCTATATCCGCCCAACTTTCGCGTGCGCGCTCTGTTTCTCCATTCTGATACCAAGCGAGTGCCAGAAAAAATCGCGCGCGTGGGAGCTGCGGCTGCAACTCCAATGCATTTTCAAAGGCATCGCGCGCTATCGGAAGCACTAATCCCTGATTCGCTGCCAACTGTGCTTCACCAAAGGCTGTAAACAGGTCGGCATTTGGTGGAGCCAGTGTGATCGCCTGATCAAACGCAAAGGCAGCTTCCTCATATTGGCGCGTGGACATGAAGTATGGCCCAAGCAATAGCCATCCTTCCAAATCATCAGGGTCTTCTGCCAAGCGATCGATCAGCTCGTCGACCGCCGCCAGAACTGATGGGTCTTCCGGCAAATTCACACTCTCAACTCGCGGCGCCGGAGGAGAAGAGACCAATAACGGGCTGCCGATTTGCAAATAAATAGCGACGGCCACGAGAGCAGGTAACCCCATCGACAAGACGGCCACACGACGTAGCGAGTGCAAAGGCGCTTCATCGTACTCTATGGCATCAGAAGCGGAGAGCAGCCGGCGACTAATTTCTAATCGGGCGGTTTTTGCCTCCTCGTCACTGATTAGATCAAGTGCTTGGTCGCGCTCCAATTCATCGAGCTGACCGGCAAAGACCCCCAATCCATCGCTCATATCCTTTGGTTTACGCGATAGAAGCGGTGCAAGGAGGATGACGCTGATCAGAGCACTGATAACCAAAATAACGAGCCAGATCATTCCTGCCCCTCCTCGGCCAGCAGCTCGGCAAGCCGTGTTTCTTCCGCTGGATCAAGGGTTTCCTGGGTGCCGGAATTGGCCCGAATATTTTGTTGCCGCAGGAAGAGAAAAATTCCGATACCGCCCCCAATTAGCAATAAGCCGGGCATCAGCCACAGGATCATCGTATTGCCCTGAAGGGGGGGGAGCATGAGAACATAATCGCCATAGCGAACCTGCATGTAGTCCAGAATTTCCTGATTGCTCTGCCCCGCCAATAAGCGATCGCGAACCACGCCACGCATGTCCGCGGCCAAGGTCGCGTTGGAATGCGCAAGGCTTTGACTTTGACAGACCACACAACGCAATTGGCCGTATAACTGGGTCGCTCTAGCCTCCAAATCCGGATCCGGCATGATTTCATCTGGTCCAGGGGACACCGCGAACGCTCCGCCTGACACGGGTCCAGCCAGCGATAGGAACAGAGATAAAAACAAGACGCGGATCATGAGTTCTGCAGCTCCCGGATCATCGGCAATAATGTCTCATTCCAGTTTTCCTGGGTGATGATACCGATGTGGTGATAACGCACGCGTCCTTCGCGATCGAGCAGGAATGTTTCCGGGGCTCCGGTGACGCCCAGATCGATCGCGGCGTGGCCATCAGCGTCATTGCCGACCAAACGATACGGGTCACCGCGCCGCGCTAACCATTCTGTGCCAGCCCCGGGCTGGTCACGCCAGTCAATTCCATAAATCGGGACAATTTCTGTGCGTTTGATCAACATCAGCATTGGATGTTCGACAACGCAGGGCGCGCACCAGGTTCCAAACACATTAACCAGGCTGACATGCCCTTGAAGGTCTTCGTTACTCAGGCCGAATTCTCGCCCCTCAAGAGCCGGGAGGTTGATGATGGGGAAAGGTTCATCGATCAATTGCGATGGAATACTCGACGGATCTTGCCGCAGGCCAAGTCCAAAATAGATCGCCATGACGACAAAGCCGATCAAAGGCAGGAAGGAATACCAGCGCATGGTTCAGCCCTTCCCTGCCGGTTTCGATAGGCCAGAAACACCGGACCGGGGCGTGCCCAGTGACCGTCGACCGCGATCGGCTATAGAGAGTACACCACCGAGTGATGCAACGCCCCCGCCGATCCATAACAAGAGGGCAAACGGGTATAAATAGATATGAACGGGCCAGCCTCGTCCTGGGACTTCCGGACCAATCGTCGCGTACACATCTCCCCACCAGCGAGTGGCGATGGCTGATTCCGTCGTGGGCATCTGGCGAACCGGATAAAACCGTCGTTCGGCGGTCATCGTTTCAAGAACACGCCCGTTTCGGGACAGCTCAAGAACGCCCTCATCGCCGATATAATTTTCACGCCGCAAATCTCGCACCTCAACCAGCGTTATATCGTAACCGGCGATTTGAAGTGTTGAAGACGCGTCACGACCGGTTTGTAAAAACGCACGCTCTTCCTGGTTCCAGGCACTCACGCCCGTGATGGCAAACACGATCATCGCCACACCCAGATGGGAAACAAACATACCCCAGATACCCAACGGCAGATTGCGCAAGCGTGCCATGCTGGCCGCAAACGGGATTTGGGCGAGCTTGATGCGCGAAGTGATATCCAAAACGACACCGACACCGATCCATAACGCCAGCCCGGCGCCCATCGCACCGGCGAGACTGCCCGTGAAGGACAGCCAGAGTGCTAGTGCTACAGCAATGAGTGCGATGAGAAGTGCTGGCAGGAGTTTGCGCAGAATTGGCCCGAGTTTGCCGCGTTTCCAAGCCAGCATTGAACCAATGGGCAAGAGCACCAATAAGGCCGCCAGCATTGGATTGAAGGTTCTGTTGTAAAACGGTGCCCCAATGGAAATCGTCTGATCGCTGACCGTCGTTATAAAGAGTGGATAAAAGGTGCCGAAGAAAACCAGTGCACAGGCGGAGGCCAGCACCAGATTATTCAACAATAAGGCACTTTCCCGACTAATCGTGGAGAAAACGCCAGTTGGTTTGAGCGTGTGCGCCCTCAGCCCGTAGAGCGTTAATGCGCCGCCAATGACCGCGATCAAAATTGCAAGAATGAAAACGCCTCGCTGCGGGTCCACAGCGAAGGAATGCACGGATGTGAGAACGCCCGAACGGACCAGGAATGTCCCGGCCAAACTGAGGGAAAAAGCCAAAATCGCCAACAGGATCGTCCAACTCTTTAGCGTGTCCCGCTTCTCCATCACCCGCAAGGAATGGATAAATGCTGTGCCCGCTAGCCAAGGCAGGAGCGAGGCGTTTTCTACCGGATCCCAGGCCCACCAGCCGCCCCAGCCCAACTCGTAATAGGCCCAACTCGCACCCAGCATGATGCCGAAGGTCAAAAAGCTCCACGCGGCTAATGCCCATGGGCGCACGATCCGGGCCCAACGCGCGTCTGCACGCCCCTCAATGAGAGCGGCAACAGCGAAGGCAAAGGTGATCGAAAAGCCGACATATCCCGCATAGAGCATCGGCGGGTGTGATGCGAGCCCCGGATCTTGCAATAACGGATTTAGATCGCGACCATTTTCAGGTAAAAAATCAAGACGTTCGAACGGATTGGATGTGAAGAGTAGAAAACCGATAAATGCAGACGTCACTGCTGATTGAACGGCAAATGTGAGTGTGATCAGGCGGGGGGCGACCTGTTTCGCCGTCAACGCCAACGCGGCAGTATAGCTGGTGAGAATCAACACCCAGAGCAACATGGAGCCCTCGTGATTGCCCCAGACGCCCGTCAATTTGTAGAGAAATGGCTTGCTGGTATGCGAGTTTTCCGCGACCACCAGGACAGAAAAATCCGACACAGCGAAGAGCCAGGTCAGGCAAACGAAGGCCGCGGCAATCAGCGCGAATTGGGCCAGCGCCCCGGCCCGCGCCACAGAATGGAAGACAGGATCGCGCGCACGCAGACCTGCGGCCAGCAAGATGGGTTGGCTTATCGCCACACAAAAGGCGAGGATCAGAACGAATTGGCCAATTTCAGCAATCATCACGCGGTGTTCTTACACCCTGCCATCAAGGTCAAGGCGCAAGCTGTCGCACCGGTCGTTTATGCCCGTGCGCGTGTACGCCCGATCCACAGCAATATTAGTGGTAGGATCCATGGCACAACGCGTTCAAAGGGGTCACCGGGCAGGCGCGCCAGATCTGCGAATATCACCAATGAACTTCCGGCATCTGGGGTGATCTGACCCATCGTGTTGAAAAAGACCGTCATGGCAAATCCACTGATCATTGCCAGCAAGATGAAAACGCCGGACGATTCCAGTCCCAGAACCCGCATGACGACGATAGGCCCAAAAGCGGCCCCCAATGCCGCCCAGGCGAACAAGACGCGGGCGAAAATCGTGCTTTCAACAGTCAATGTCAGCCAGACAGCCAGTCCAGCGATGGCGACCATGACCAGACGCGAAATCATTACTTCACTGCCCGGCATAAGGCGATTGAGCCCCATATCGTGGGAGATCGCCGCAGAGGCAGAGAGCAGAATGGAATCAACCGTCGACATAACGGCCGAAAGAACCGCGGCGATGACAATGCCGGCCAGAATCGGCGGCAGGAGATCATTGGCCAATTGGTAGAACAACGCCTCACCATTGCTGCCGCCGCCGATGATTGCACGGCCCGACAGGGCCAGAACCGTCATGCCGCAGAAGACGATCACAGCCCAGCTCATGGCGATGGCAAAGCCGCGAATACGAGCGCCCTCATCTTTAACCGCCATCAAGCGGGCCAATAAATGGGGCTGTCCGAGAGCGCCGAGACCGACACCCCAGACGCCCAGTACAAATCCGATAATCAAGAATCCAGGATGTGCGCTGGTGAAGCTGAGATAGTGCTCCGGAGCAGTCTGGGCGAGCGTTGCGAAGACCTGATCAAACCCGCCAGCGGCGATCAGAGCAGCGACCGGGAGTGTGATCGCGACGATCGCCATCAGAAAGCCTTGCAGCATGTCGGTGACACTGACGGCCCAAAAGCCACCCAGAAGCGCATAGGCCAATACGACCGCTGCCCCGATGAAGACGGATTCCGTTGTTGCGAGCCCGAACTGAGTTTCAAAGGCCGTCGCGGCGGCACCAAACTGTGCGGCGATATAGAAGACAAAGCAAAAAACGATGAACAGCGATGCGACGATGCCGATCACGGCTTTCATTGAACCCGATGTTCGGTCCGTGATGAAATCGGTCAGGGTGAGATGCCCCCTCTCCGCGGTTTCTTCCCGCAGTCGACGTCCAAAGAACAGCCAGACCGCCACATAGCCCATCCAGACCCCGGGGATCATCCACAAGGCAGACAATCCGTTGACGTAAACAAAGCCGGTAAAACCCAGCAACACCCAGGCCGAGGAGGTAGATGCCGCATAGCTCAGCCCGGCAACCCACGGGCCAAGTCCTTGCCCGGCCAAAAAGAAATCGGATTCGGTCTTGTTGCGGCGCGACGCCCAGACACCCACAGCGATCAAAACCAGCTTGTAAGCCACCAGCGTCGCCAGAACGATCATCGTATTATTGTCCATCATGCCCTCCCCCGGCCGATGTACACCAAACGCAGCAAATCAGCGTCTGGGGACTTGATTGAATGGGTGTTAGCTGGTTTCGCTCTTGCCTCAAAGTCTGCTCTCACAATTGTGTTGAACACGAATGCCAACGTCGAACGATACAGACCTCTCCATCACGCTGACCGGCCCGGTCGCGGAATTGCTGATCAATCGGCCCGACAAGCGCAATGCGCTGCGTGAGGACATGTGGGCGGCTTTGCCTGACTTGCTGGCAGATGTTGCGGACAAATGCCGCGTCTTGATTGTTCGCGGAGCGGGCAAGACGTTTTCCGCCGGAGCGGATATTTCAGAATTTGCCGAGATTTACGCGACACCCGAACGTGGTTCCGAAAATTCGGCCCATATCTCGACCGGCCTGAACGCACTGGCAGAGTTCCCACATCCGACATTGGCGGCCGTGCGTGGGTCCTGTGTGGGTGGCGGCTGTGCGCTGGCTTTGGCCTGTGATTTCCGGTTCGCCGATGAAACCGCCAAATTTGCTATCACACCGGCCAAGATGGGCCTGTTGTTTCCGTTTAATGACACCAAGCGATTGATCGACACGGTTGGGCCGGCGCGCGCCAAGGACATGCTGTTCAGTGCGCGTGTTCTTGCTGGGCGCGAAGCCCTGGAGGCCGGCCTCGCAGACCGTGTCGTTGGTGCTTCAGAACTGGACTCGGAAATCACCGGCTATGTAAATCGGCTACTGGAAATGTCGCCGCGATCCCTGCAATACACCAAACAGATGATCGCGACCGTACTTGATGGCCAGGATCGTGATAATGAGACCACACGAACGATGTTCCAGGACGCGTTCAACTGTGATGACTTTCAGGAGGGCTATCGCGCCTTTCTGGAAAAGCGTAAGCCCGACTTCAGCTAACTGACTCTTCGAAAGAACATAGGCATGACCATCATGACACCGCTCAAGGCCAAGGACGCTCCGGATCTTTCCAAATTTGATTGGGAGGATGCTTTCCGGCTTGATGACCAACTCACTGAGGAAGAGCGCCTGGTGCGCGACGCGGCGCGGGGCTATGCCCAGGACAAATTGCAGCCTCGCGTGATCGATGCCTATCGCGACGCCTCTACCGATCCTGACATTTTCCGTGAAATGGGCGAGCTGGGCCTGTTGGGCTCAACTATACCGGAAGCCTATGGCGGTGCCGAACTGGGTTATGTCGCCTATGGATTGGTCGCCCGTGAAGTTGAGCGTGTCGATAGTGGTTATCGCTCGATGATGTCGGTGCAGTCTTCCCTCGTTATGTATCCGATCTATGCCTATGGCACCGAAGAACAGCGCCAGAAATACCTGCCCAAGCTGGCGTCTGGCGAATGGATTGGTTGCTTTGGTCTGACCGAGCCGGATGCGGGTTCTGATCCGGGCGGCATGAAGACACGCGCGACCAAGATTGACGGCGGCTATCGCTTGACCGGTTCGAAAATGTGGATCTCTAATTCACCGATCGCCGACGTGTTTGTGGTCTGGGCCAAGTCCGATGCGCATGACGGCAAGATCAAGGGCTTTGTGCTCGACAAGGGCACAAAGGGTCTGAGCGCGCCGAAGATTGACGGCAAGCTTTCGCTGCGTGCGTCTATCACCGGTGAGATTGTGCTCGATAATGTGGAAGTTGGCGACGAGGCGCTGCTGCCAAATGTGTCGGGTCTGAAGGGGCCATTTGGCTGTCTCAACCGGGCACGCTACGGGATTTCCTGGGGCGTGATGGGGGCAGCGGAGTATTGCTGGCATGCGGCCCGTCAGTACGGGCTGGACCGGGTCCAGTTTGGCAAGCCGCTCGCCCAGATGCAGCTCTTTCAAAAGAAGCTGGCCGACATGCAGACAGAGATCACGCTCGGCCTTCAGGGTTCCTTGCGCGTCGGTCGTCTGATGGATGAGGCCAATGCGGCACCGGAAATGATCTCGCTGATGAAGCGAAACAATTGCGGCAAGGCGCTCGATATCGCGCGCATGTCGCGTGATATGCATGGCGGCAACGGGATTTCCGAGGAATTTCAGGTGATGCGCCATATGGTCAATCTGGAAACCGTCAACACCTATGAGGGCGCACATGATGTGCATGCCCTGATCCTGGGCCGTGCCCAGACCGGCCTGCAGGCGTTTTTCTAGGCGGCCGCCATGACGACGCCCCTGAAGGGACTGAAAGTCCTTGAACTTGCCCGTGTGCTGGCCGGTCCGATGATCGGCCAGACACTGGCAGACTTGGGGGCAGAAGTGATCAAGGTGGAGAGCCCGAACGGCGATGATACGCGCCAATGGGGCCCACCCTGGATCGAGCATGAGGACGGCACCCGCACCGCCGCCTATTTTTATAGCTGCAATCGCGGCAAACGCTCGATCGCGCTGGATTTCAAATCCGAAGCGGACCGCGAAACCGTGCTCAAGCTGGTGCGCGATAGCGATGTTCTGATTGAAAATTTCAAGGTCGGCGGGCTGGCCAAATACCGGCTGGACTATGCGACATTGAAGGCCATCAATCCGCGCCTGATCTATTGCTCGGTCACCGGCTTTGGCCAGGATGGTCCCTATGCCAAGCGCGCCGGCTACGATCTGATGATCCAGGCGATGAGCGGTATTATGGATTTGACCGGCGAGCCCGATCGCCCGCCGCAAAAAATGGGCATGGCCTTCGCCGACGTTTTCACAGGTCTGTACGGTGTGATCGCCATCCAGGCCGCCCTCGCCGCCCGCGAGAGCACCGGCAAGGGCGATCATATCGATATGTCGCTGTTTGATTGCATGGTGGGCGTTATGGGCAATCAGGCGATGAATTACATGGTCACCGGCCAAAGCCCGACGCGCATGGGAACGGCTCACCCCAATATCGTGCCCTATCAGGATTTCCCGACCTCAGACGGCCACATGATCATTGCGTGTGGGAATGATCGGCAGTTTGCGAAAGTGTGCGGGATTCTGGAGTTGGGTCTTGCCGATGATCCGCAATACGCGACGAATGCGGCCCGCGTGATCCATCGCGACGCGCTGATCGCGCTGATGTCGGAGCGGTCGAAATTACACACGACCGCCGATCTACTCTCCGCGCTTGAAGAGGCCAGCGTGCCAGCGGGGCCGATCAATACAATGGGACAGGCGCTGGAAGACCCGCAAATGCTTCACCGCGGTGTGGCGATTGAAACGGATGAAGCGCCGGGGCTGCGGACGCCGATTAGTTTTGAGAATGCGGAGCTTGATACAAGCCGCGCCGCGCCACGGTTGGATGCTGATCGGGACGTGGTATTGCGGCCAAATAGCGCGTCGTCGCGCAAAGACGAAGACGACCAGTAATG
>JAQXCQ010000184.1 GCA_029251785.1 Maricaulis sp.
CGTTCGATTTCATCGGCGTCTTTGAATTCAACGATCCGGTCCAGATTGCCGTCATCATCCAGGATCAAACGGCCATAGGCTGCGGGGTCTTCCGGTTCAAAACCGAGCACCGCAACGGCCGCACCACCCTCAAGGGCCTTAAAGACGCGCTCAATGGTCTCCGGCTTGATCAGTGGCGTATCGGCATAGAGCACGATGGAATTGCCATCATGCTTGCCAAGCAAATCTTCGGCGGATTGTACGGCGTGGCCGGTTCCCTTTGGCGGATCCTGCAATGCCACTTTCGAACCGGTTGCCTTCGCGGCTTCGGCCACAGCGGGAGAATGCGCACCATACACCGTCACAATCTCTTCGGCACGGCAGGTCTTCGCCAGATCAATTGCCCAATTGAGCATCGGCCGACCACCGACACTGTGCAGCACTTTCACCGTCTTGGATTTCATGCGGGTGCCCTGACCCGCAGCAAGAATGATGGCAGCACGTGATGAGGACATGTCGGGGGCTCACTTGTGAATCGCAAAATGAAGTCTTGTCAGTTGGCGCTATAGCCTATTGGCGCAAGACAAGTAACCATGATTGGACGCTGTTGTGTGCAGACAAGGATCAGATTTCATGTCGCAATCTTTCAAGACGGGGCTGCCGACCGTCAAACTGTTCGCGAATGCTTCCATCGCCTTCGACCTTGACGGCACATTGGTGGATACGGCGCCGGATCTGGTGCGCGCCCTCAATGAGGTTGTTGGTCCGCATGGTATCAATGAAGTCAATCTCGACGATGTGCGCGCCATGGTCGGACGCGGATCGCGCCATTTGATCGAGCGCGCCTTCGCCCGCGAACGCCTGCCTCTGACGGATAGCTTGACCGACGAACTCGTCACCGCATTCATCGAAACCTATCGAAACGACATTGCCGCTCGCAGCACAATTTTCCCCGGAGTCGTCGACACGCTGGACTGGATGCGATCGACCGGAGCCACGCTATCGGTCTGCACCAACAAGCCCAGCGTTTTATCCGACATGCTACTCGATACGCTCGACCTGACACGCTTCTTCGACCGGGTCATTGGGCCAGAACGCACGCACGCAAAAAAGCCCGCAGCGGATCATGTCCACTCGGCTTTGGGCGACAAATACACGGTCGCTGGAATGGTTGGGGATTCGGCACCGGATGTAGACTCAGCCCGCGCTGCAGGCGTTCCCAGCGTCGTTCTCAGCTATGGCTACAGTGAAAATCCGGTCAGCTCACTCGGAGCGGACCGGATTGTTCATGCATTCAGCGATGTACCGAAAGCGCTTGCCAATTTGTGGCAAGCCGGGCGCTGATTAAGCGGTGCGACGCTCGCGGCCCGTGTCATTGGCTGGCCGGCGTGGCATGCCATTGACGAGATTGGAGCGGACGTCCGTGCGGGCCGAACGCATCGCAGGCATAAAGCCGGCATCCACGAGGTCTACATTCACGTCATATCCACGCTCGGACCAATAGGTTTCGATACGGGATTTAAGGCGGCGTGCGCCTTCAGGCGTACAAAGGTCATTACTCATCTACAAAACCTCCAAAACAGCTGGGCTCTACCGCAGCCGGGGATGTTGCCAATAAAAAGAATATCGGTTGGCGATCACGCAACGTGACCTCCGGTTCGGGCAGGCTGATATAGGTGGACAGCGCCCCTGACGAGCAAAACTTGATGCGACAAGTTGACGCACCGAGAGACTTGACTTTCCCAAACATCACCAGCGTCTTGCTTGACCCCCTGAAAACGCCTGATTATATGGGCTCATTCCGGATATCCGGGCGATTAGCTCAGCGGGAGAGCGCCTCGTTCACACCGAGGAGGTCACTGGTTCAATCCCAGTATCGCCCACCATCTCTCCCAACAAAAAGCAGTGATTCGCTTTCAGCCGCGGCATCTCGCCGCAAACCTGCCGGCCCCACTTGCGAAACATTCGCAATAATGGCATCCCGTGATCATAAGCTGGACCAACCACCACTCCTTCAAGGTGAATCATGAAGTTTGCTTCCGCCGTGCTTGCTACCGCCGCACTGACACTGTCAGCCTGTTCGCAGCCAGACTCCGCGACCTCTGACACGATCCAAAGCGAACAGCGCGTGGTCAACGTGTTTAGTGCCCGGCACTATCGCAGCGACGAGCACGTCTACGCCGCCTTCACCGCGGCAACGGGCATCGACGTCAATCTGATTGGCGCCAATGGCGATCAATTGATTGAGCGCGTCCGCGCCGATGGCGAGCGAAGCCCGGCTGATGTCATCATCACAGTCGACGCGGCCCGTCTTCACCGCGCCGAGGAAGCCGGCCTGTTTGCTCGCACTGATTTCAGCCAGCTCGCCGCAAATGTCGACGACCACTTGATCGATCCGGACGGCTATTGGGTCGGCTTCACCATGCGTGCCCGTGTCATCGCCTATTCAGCGGACCGGGTGGCCGAGGGCGACATCACTACTTACGAACAGCTTGCTGACCCCCGCTGGGCGGGCCGCGTCTGTATCCGCGAGAGCGGCAATGCCTATAACCAGTCACTCATGGCCACGATGGTTGCCAAATCTGGTGAGGAAGCCGCGGAAGCCTGGGCCGCGGGCATCGTCGCCAATATGGCTCGGCCTCCGCAGGGCGGTGATCGCGATCAGCTGCGCGGTATCGCCGCTGGCATTTGCGACGTGGCGGTCGTCAATCATTATTACTACGCCATGCTGGCCAATTCCGGACAGGAAGCCGATCAAGACGCCGCCGCTGCTTCAGTCCTGCTATTTCCCAACCAGGATGATTCCGGCGCACACGTGAATATTTCAGGCGTTGGTATCGCCGCGAATGCCCCGCACAGTGCCGAGGCCCGCGAGCTCGTCGCCTTTCTGCTCTCTGCCGATGCGCAGCGCCTGTTTGCCGAAATGACCCACGAAGTGCCGGTCATTGATGGTGTCGAATGGGACAATGCAGTGCTTGAAGCCATGCTCCCTTTCCGCGAAGATCAGCGTAATGTTTCAGAGCTGGGCGATCACAACGCCACAGCACAGCGGATCTTTGATCGGGTGGGATGGCAGTAACCGGCACAGCCGCTCCACGGGCGGCACAAAAAGGCTTTAATGCGACCTCACTGGCTGTGGTGGCAGCGCTGATTTGCGCGGCTCCGATTCTGGTCGTCGCCTGGATCGCCCTGACCGGTGATACCGGCGATTACCTCGCCCATCTGGCCCAAACACGTCTGCCCACCTATCTGACCCATTCCGCTTATGTGGCTGGCGTTGCCGCTCTGGGCACTGGCTTGCTCGGCACCTCGCTCGGCTGGCTGATCGCTCGTACACAGTTTCCCGGTCGCGAATTTCTCGGCTGGGTCTTGATCCTGCCCCTCGCTGTGCCGGCCTATGTCGCCGCCTATGCCTGGTTGGATCTGAGCACGGCGGGTGGCCCGCTTTACACCGCCACCAACGGCCTGTTCCCGACCATTCGCGGCTCCTGGGGGGCCGGTCTGATGTTCTCCTTGGTCCTCTACCCCTATGTCTATCTGCTCGCGCGCGACGCCTTCGCCTCACAATCCGCCGACGTCTATGACGCCGCGCGCACACTGGGTTCGGCGCCCTGGCACGCTTTCATGCACACTGCCTTGCCGATGGCCCGCCCGGCCATTGCTGCAGGGCTGGCCCTGGTAATGATGGAAAGTCTCGCCGATTACGGCACCGTCTCGCATCTGGGTGCGCCAACCCTGTCGATTGGTCTGGTTCGCGCCTGGAGTGGCGCAGGATCGCTCGTAGACGCCGCACGACTGTCGCTGGTGCTGGTTGTGGTAGCGTTGTTTATATTCGGGCTCGAGCGCGCCCAGCGGCGCCGTGCGCGTTCTGTGACGGGTTCAGGCAAGACCCGCCCACCCCAGCGCTTCGTCCTGGGCGGATGGAAGGGCATCGCCGCCCTCTTATTTTGTCTACTACCCCTCGCCCTGGGCATGTTCATCCCGCTCGGTCGCCTCGCTTATCTGGCCCTGTCAGAGCCTTCGACCACGGACCTTCTGGACGCCAGCCTTAACAGCCTGACACTGGCCATCACCGCCGCGATCATCGCGGCAGCCCTCGGTCTTTCCACCGCCTACGCCCTGCGCTCAAAAGGCATCATCGCCACAATGTCCGCCCGCGCGGCTGGCCTTGGATACGCTGTACCCGGGGCGGTCGCGGCGGTCGGCGTCATCGCAATCCTCTCGGGCACTCAGCAAATCCTCGACCCAATCTGGCGCGACCTGACCGGTGCGGTCTTCCCGATCTTGCTGACCGGCGGCGCCGCCGCCCTGATTTTTGCCTATCTGTCGCGTTTCGCCGCCGCCGCGATTGGGCCCGCAGAGAGCGCCCTGTCCCGCGTCACGCCAGCCCTGGACGGCGCGGCGCGCACATTGGGCGCGACACCTCTGCAGACCGCACGCCTTGTCCACTGGCCGCTGATTGTCGGCGGGCTGACCTCTGCCGGCCTTCTTGTTTTTGTTGAAGTGCTTAAGGAATTGCCCGCCACTATGATCCTGCGTCCGTTCAATTACGACACGCTGGCCGTCATCGCGCACTCGTATGCGGCTGATGAACGTCTGGGCGAAGCTGCGATGCCATCTATTCTGATCACACTGGTGGCGCTGCTTCCCATGGTCTTCGTCGCCCGCTACCTGTCTTCCAGAAGCGCCGGGGGGCAGGACAGATGAGCACACCAATTTTGACCATTCGCGGCGCACGCCGCCGCTACAACGCCGACACCCCTGCCCTTCAGGGTGCCGATCTGGAGCTGCAGTCAGGGACCATCACCGCGCTGCTCGGCCCGTCGGGCAGCGGCAAGTCGACGCTATTGCGGGCGATAGCCGGGCTTGAACCGCTTGACGCTGGCGAAATCATCTGTGGCGCACAAAGCTGGAATGGCAATGGCCCGGCGGTTCCGCCTGAAAAGCGTCGCGTTGGCATGGTGTTCCAGGATTACGCCCTGTTCCCGCATCTCAACGCCATCGCCAATGTCGCCTTTGGCCTCAACGGCAGCGACAAAAAGAAACGCGCCCTCGCACAGCTGGAAGCTGCCGAGCTGGGCCACAAGGCCAACGCCTATCCCCACGAGCTCTCCGGCGGCGAGCAACAACGTGTCGCGCTGGCCCGGGCCCTGGCCCCCAACCCGGCTATCGTTCTGCTCGACGAACCGTTTTCCGGCCTCGACCGCCGCCTGCGCAGCGAATTGCGCGCCCGCACGATTGCCAGCCTGAAGGCAGCAGGAGCCACCGCCTTGATCGTCACCCACGACGCCGAAGAAGCCATGGCTGTCGCTGATCAACTGGCCCTGATGGGCGGCGGACGCATCATCCAGACCGGCACGCCGGACGATGTCTGGATGAATCCGGCCAGCGCCGCCGCTGCCCGATTGCTGGGCGATGTGGATGTGTTCACCGGCAAGGTCGCCAACGGGCAGGTCTCGACGCCGCTCGGCGACGTGCCCGCGCCGGATTTCAAGCCCGGCCAGCTCGTTGATGTCCTGGTTCGGCCTGCGGCGATCTCCGTCATCCCCGCCGATGACGGGGCCTATGCGCTCACTGAGTGTCGCTCAACCGGTGCCGAACTGGCGATGACACTTAAGGCCGCCGACGGCTCGCACTGGCGCGCCAGCACGCCGGCGCCCTGTGATTTGAGGACGGGCGACAGCGTCAATATCAAGCTCAACCAAACCTTCGTCACCGTCACCAATTCGGCAGGCTGAGCGATGGACCCGCTCGACGGCCCCCTCGATGATTTGATGGGCGACGAAGCCCATCTGGATGAAGACGGCAATCCACTCGCCCCCGACGAGATAGGACAGCCGGATATCATCCAGCATCACTTCTACATGCTGCCCAAAGTCCGCGTCCGCTCGCGCGTCTCGAAATGGATCCCGATGGAAGAGGTTCGTGCCGGCACAAGACTGGTCTCCATGGTGCGTCGTGGTCGCTCCTATGTCGACGAAGTCCACACCGCCGAAACCCCGCTGATCCGCCTCGAGATCGAAAGCAAGAAATCCTTTGTCACCGTGGTGCTCTCCGCCTGGCAGGAAATCCGCTACCTCGAGCCGCAAGACCGCGCCCGCGGCGTCCGCAAGGCGTTGCTGGCTGATCTGGTCGGACGAGACGCGCCCTTCTTCATCCCTGTCAAGAAGGGCCTCTATGGCGAGTATGCCATCCGCGCCTCACACCGTTCCAAGGCTACCAAGCGAATGTTCGCCAAAGTCGATCGTGCTGTTCCAGCCGGAGATGGCGAATGGCGCTGGCCCGTGATCGACAAGCGCAGTGACTGGGCCTGCCAGGTGGTGATCGAACCGGGGTTGAGCTTGCCTGCGTCTGGCTTGCGGGAGCCGCATTGAGTTCTCCCCTTTACTCGCTCCCACTTTCTGGCACACTTTCATCCAAGGGGGACTCCATATGAAATCTCGTTTGATCGCCTTGCTCGCCGCCTCGGCTTTCGCCCTGTCAGCCTGCTCGCAGCAATCCACCAGCGCCGTAGACCAACATTTGTCGACGCCGGGCCTCACATATGACGAAGCGCAGCTGGCGCAAGATTTGTCGCGTGCGATCCAGATCCAGACGATCTCGCACCCCGAACGCGACAACACCGCCGACCTGGCGCTGTTCCGTGATTTCCTGGCGGAAACATATCCCCTGATGCATGCCCGGCTCGACCCGATCAATCTTGGCGAGGGATCGCTCTTCTTCACCTGGGAAGGCAGCGACCCGGCCCTTCAGCCCATCGTGCTGCTCGCGCACCAGGATGTTGTGCCAGTGGAACCCGGCACCGAGGATCAATGGACCCACCCGCCCTTCGCCGGAACCATCGCCGATGGATTTGTCTGGGGACGGGGGGCGCTGGACATGAAGGGTCATCTGATCACGCTTCTGCACGCCATCGAACAGCATTTGCGCGATGGCACACAGCCTGCCCGAACCATCTACATTGCCCTTGGTGCGGATGAGGAAATCGGCGGAGCGGGTGCCCGCCTTGCCGCCGCCCGTCTGGCCGATGAGGATATTCAGGCCTGGTTTGTTCTCGATGAAGGCGGGCTGGTCTTGCAAGAACATCCGTTGACCGGGCAACCCGCCGCCATGATCGCCGTCGCCGAGAAGGGTTATATGACCGTTGAGGTGACCGCCCGCGCTCGCGGCGGTCATTCCTCCACTCCACCGCGCGACAGTGCCGTCAGCCTGCTGGCCCAGGCTATCGTCGCCATCGAAGCCAACCCGTTCGAGCACGGACTGGAGGGCGGCCCCAACACGGCCATGCTCCTGGCGATCGCGCCACAGGTCGAAGGCATGGCCGGCTTTGCCAGCGCCCGACCGGGCCTGTTTGGCGGCATGATCGTCTCCTCCATGATGGAAGAAGACGCCACACGCGCCATGCTGGGCACATCCATCGCCCCGACCGTCATCCGGGGCGGCATCAAAGACAATGTGCTGCCCCAGGAAGCCAGCGGACTGATCAATCTGCGCCTTCACCCCAGAGATACGACCGACAGCGCCCTCGCGCATCTGAGGGCGTCTGTGGCGCATATGGACGGTGTCAGCATCGATGTCTGGAACGTTGCGAGCAATCCGCCGCCCGTCGCAGACTTTGAAGGCGATGCCTGGCAGATCATCGCAGGTTCAGCGCTTGGATACGCGCCCGAAGGCGCACCCGCCGTGCCCTTCATGGTCACCGGGGCGACAGACGCCCGCGCTTTCGCCGATGTGGCCGACAACCTCTATCGTTTTGCCCCTGTCTGGGGGACATTGGAGGACACACGCCGCATCCACGGCGATGACGAACGCCTGGCCATCGACGATCTGGGCCGCATGACCGCGTTTTTCTACACAGTGATCGAGCAGGCGGCGGTGGAATAACCCTTCGCTCTACGCCGACAAACAAAAAGGCCCCCTGCACTGCAGAGGGCCTTTTACGTTGATCAGTCGAAAATGCCTTAAGCGGTCTCGAGAACCTTGCCGCCCCGTGCGTCTTCGATGCGGTTGCGGGCCATTTCGTCTGCGATCAGGTTGGACGGGCGACCTTCGCTGTCGGAAATGTCGAGAATGTCCGCCAGGGTCGTTTCCAGGCCATCCAGCTTGCCCTGCACCCATGATGGATCAAAGTCGCCGGTAATCTCGCCCATCACATTGATGATACCGCCCGCATTAAGCACATAATCTGGCGCATAGATCTTGCCGCGCTTTTGCAGCTCAGCGCCCATATCCTGGGTGGCCAGCTGATTATTGGCTGCGCCGGCGATCACTTTCGCCTTGATGCGATCAATTGTATCCGGATTGATGATTGAACCCAATGCACAGGGCGCGAACACGTCAACGTCAGCGTCATAAATCTCGTCGGGACCGACGATTTGCGCGCCGTACTTCTCGTTCAATGCCTTCAGGCCGGGCTCATTGATATCGGTGATCACCAATTCCGCTCCCGCGCCAGCAAGATGCCCGGCAAGGTAGTTCCCCACATGGCCCGAAGCCCCCTGGATCGCCACGCGAACACCGTCCAGGCTTGATTTGCCGAGGCCGCGCTCAACACACACCTTCAGCCCACGGAAAACACCTTCAGCGGTGATCGGTGACGGATCACCCGAAGCTGCCTTACCCTCCGGCAAGCCAACCGCATGCTTGGTGAATTTACGAACCGACATCATATCCGACGGGTTCACACCCACGTCTTCGGCAGTGATATAGGCACCATTCAGGCTTTCGACCGCACGTCCGAAGGCTTGAAACAGGGCATCGCGATCAAAATCGCCATCCGGCTTCATGATCACGCTCTTGCCGCCGCCGATCGGCAGGCCGGCCATGATATTCTTGTAGCTCATACCCTGGGACAGACGCAGTGCGTCATTGAGGGCAGCCTCGGAAGTCGAGTAGGACCAGAAGCGGCAACCACCGCAGGCCGGGCCGGTGACAGTGGTGTGAACGGCGATGATCGCCTTCAGCCCTGTTACCTTATCGGTCGCAAAAAGAACTCGTTCGTGATTGTCGAAGGACGCGTGCTCGAAAACACTCATAAGGCACATACCTGTTCAGCGTTGCAGCCAGTGTGCTGCGATTTCCGCGCCGGAATACGCCTTCCCGCACCATCAGACAAGCGCGTGTCCACAGGTGCGTGGTTAACTCAGTGTAACAATTTTTTGATACGCATGCGAAGCAATGGCAGAATATTGTCCGCAAACCACGGATTTTTCTTGAGCCACGCACTATTCCTCCAAGAAGGATGCGGTAGAGGCAGGTAATCTGGTTGATAGTCCGCCGCATTCTTCACGGTTTCCGTAAGCGTAAGGCATGCTTTTTTACCGAGCACACGGCGCTGGGCATACATACCGACCAGTAAAGTCAGTCCAACCTCGGGCAGAAGCGCTTGTACCCTGTCTTGCCACAAGGGGGCGCATTCCTTGCGCGGCGGCAAGTCGGAGCCCTTGGCATCCAGCCCCGGGAAACAAAAACCCATAGGCACGATGGCGATTTTTGAGGTGTCGTAAAACACCGCCTCATCAACACCCATCCAGTCGCGCAATCGATCGCCAGACGGATCGGTGAACGGCATGCCGCTGTCATGCACCCGCGTGCCGGGCGCCTGGCCGATAATCATTATTTTTGCTGACGTGGCCGCCTGAATAATCGGACGCGGAGTATGTGGCATATGCTCGGCACATACGCGACAGGCTCGGATATCCCTGAGAAGTGTCTCGAGAGGATCGATTTTACGGGGCCGGGCGCGTGATTCTATACACGCCCTTGAATTTGGCCGCATCTTCAACCGGCTTGCCCTTGCGCAAAATCACTACCTCGCCACGTAGCGCAAGCCGCACCGCCGCCTGGCGCACATGGCCGAAGCGTTTTTGCCAGTTCACCGGGTCTGCCGCACGGGCCGCATCCGTTGGATCGATGGACTTGCCTTCAGGGGCCGCTTTGACCAATTGCAGGATTGCGGCTTCGATTGGATCGTCTATTGGGGTATCGCTCATGGCGAACACATATTCCCTGTCGCTTCACAACACCAGAGCCCCATATGCGCCGCGATCACAGACCCTATTGGATGCACCGTCTCTGGGAGACGTTAGAAGACGATTGGACCGCGCATTTTCTGCGTCCCCATTTCGAGGCTTTGGGCGAAAAACCAAAAATCGTCCGGCCCTGGCATGTCGAGGTTTTTGGACCCAATATTCGGGCCGGACGCTCGCTACACATTATCGCCAGCGCCTCCGATCCGGTCCGCCTCACAGTCTGGTCGCCCCAGGATAATCCCGGACGGATTGATATCGGTGACTACACATTCATGGCCGGCGGCACCCGCCTTTTGGCAGCGGGCTCCATCACCATCGGCGATGGTTGCCTGATTGCCCGTGAGGCGACGATCACCGATTGCGACTGGCACAGCTTGTATGATCGCGTTGATCCAGCCCCACCGTCCAAGCCAGTTGTGTTGGGTCATAACGTTTGGGTCGGCGATGGTGCCTTCATCGGCAAGGGCGTCACCATTGGAGATCACGCTGTGATTGGTGCCCGCGCGATTGTCACGAAGGATGTTGCCCCCTATCAAGTGGTCGCCGGCAATCCGGCGCGGGTGGTGAAAACGCTCGATCCCGACACACCCATGAAAACCCGCATGGACCTGCTCGCCGACGCGCCGGGCCTCCACCAATTCATGGAAAACGCTTATCGCGACACTATGAAGGGCAATTCGACGCTTGGCTGGTTGCGCAGCAAATTTTTCCCGAAGGCAGGTGATTGATGAACACCCCGAATGATACGCCCATCAAAACGCCTTGCGTGCAGGTGTGTTTTGTCGACCCCAAGGTCGGTCTCTGCGTTGGTTGCTTTCGCAATATGGAAGAACTCGCCCGCTGGACCAAATACAGCGACGCCGAGCGGGACGCCGTCACCAACGCTTTGCCAGCACGTGAAAAAGCCTATCGCAACAGCAAGTCGACCTAGGCCATAAACGCCTTGCGCACCATCATCACACCGACCACGACCAGACCAACAGCAAAAAACCGCTTGAGCTGATCCGCCGGAAGCGAATGCGCCAGTCGAGCACCTATCGGCGCGACAAAAAACGCCGATCCAGCCAGCAGGACAAAGCCCGGCAGGTTCACATAACCCAGCGAGTATGGGACGATATCCTTGCCCCAGCCATTGGCGATATAACCCATCGCGCCCGGCAGGCCGATCGCCACACCAAAGCCGGCCGCCGTGGCCACAGCCTTGTGGATAGTCTTGCCGCACAGCGTCATCAACGTGACACCAAACACACCACCACCGATGCCCATCATTGCCGACAGTCCACCGATGAAACCACCTAGGCCGAAGCGCGTGACGCCGTCAGGCATATCTTCGCGCAAGGTCCAGTCCGGACGACCGAAGAAAAATTGCAGCGACAGGATCAGCGCCATGCCGCCAAACAGGCCCGTCAGCACCGTCCCGGGTGTGTAATCGGCCACAACAGTCCCCAGCAGGGTGCCGATCATGATCCACGGCACCCATTTGCGCAGGATGTCAAAATCAACGGCCTTTAGCTTTGCATGGGCCGAGACACTGCGCAGCGAGGTGGCGACGATCACCGCCAGCGACGTCCCCACGGCCACGTGCATGATGCGATCATCAGTATAGCCAAGCGACTGAAAAACATAATACATGGCCGGCACCATCACCACACCGCCGCCAATTCCAAACAGGCCCGCGATGAGCCCGGCAAACGCCCCGGTCGTTGCCAGGGCAAAAACCAGCAACAGCAATTCACTCATGAGGCAACTCTTTCTTCGTTGGTAACGGCGGCAATAGCTTCGTCCAAAACATCGAGTCCTGCCCCCGGCTTATTGGCTTGTTCCGACAGAATCCGTCGCCATTGACGCGCGCCCGGCACGCCATGGAACAAACCCAGGATATGTCGTGTTATGGAATGCAGGCGTGTGCCAGAGTCCAGATGGTCCGAAATGTAATCCCGATAAATTTCCAACGCTTCCATGCGCGTGCTGACCGGATCCGCTTTGCCGTAAACGGATGAATCTACCCGCGCCAGGGTCCAGGGTGTGTGATAGGCGGCGCGCCCCAGCATGATCCCATCGAGCCCCTGCATCTCCTCGACACCATGGGCAAGACTGTCCAGCCCGCCATTGAGAATGATTTCCAGCTCCGGCCGCTCACGCTTTAGACGCCGGACCAAATCATAATCCAGAGGCGGGATCGAGCGATTATCCTTGGGGCTCAGCCCCTGGAGCCAGGCCTTACGGGCGTGCACGGTGAAGCTCGTCACCCCGGCAGCCGCCACAAGCCTCACCAGCTCAAACAGTGCGATTTCCGGATCCTGGTCATCTACCCCGATCCGGCATTTCACTGTCACGGGAAGGTTTGTCGCATCCTGCATCGCGCTCACACAATCAGCGACAAGTTCCGGTTCAGCCATCAGGCATGCGCCAAACTTTCCCGACTGAACGCGATCAGACGGGCAGCCAACATTTAAATTGATTTCGTCATAGCCGTAAGCGGTGGCCATGCGTGTCGCCTCGGCCAGCTCTTCGGGAATCGAGCCACCCAATTGTATCGCCACCGGGTGCTCACGCGCATCAAACCCGATCAGGCGCGGTGTATCGCCACGGATCACCGCCTTGTCGACCGCCATCTCGGTATACAGCAAGGCATGCCGGCTCAACACACGATGGAAGGCGCGACAATGCCGGTCGGTCCAGTCCATCATCGGTGCCACGCTGACGCGGCGATCAAGGGTTTGCTGATGACTCATGCCCGCCACATAGCGCGCCGCGGCGTCCGCTTCAAACCTGCACTGTCTCCAAGCCGATAAAAAAGCATCAAATGCCAACTAAATCCTTCACGTCATCTCAAACCGCGCATGGTCCACTGGAACAAACGGGAGGGCGATCATGGCCAAGGCAATCTATCACAAGCATCAGCGGGTTTATGTGCATCCCGTCGGGACGTGGGCTTCGATTGAGCAGGTCAAACCGCAATGGGTGAAGGATGTCGAAGAGCCGGTGCGCGTGTATTACGACTGCGGCCTGGGCCGGGACTTTGTCACCAAAGAGCTTTCCGCAGAACAAAATGAGTCCGTTGAGGCCGGTCATTGGCGTGTTCTTCGCGCCAAAAACAAATGGCAAAGCATGGAAGAATGCGCGCGGCACCCCTTCCCCGGCACATTTCCCGTCATCGTGACCGACGCGATGGAATGGGGCGGCTGGCGCGTGCCAGCGGCGGAATACGATCGCGATCCGGCACGCATAGAGGCACAAGCCCGTCTACTGGTACAAACACCAAGCCTGCTGGAACTGGCCAATAAACTCAGTGCATTAACGGATGACAATACCGGTCTGCCTAGCGAAGTTGCGGAACTAGCCCGGCAAGCAGCCGAAATTTTGAAACAAGTCACCACCCGCCCCGCCGCCGATGGCGACGAAAAAAACCGGGACAGCGCTCAAGCCGCTTGATCCGAAATCACACCGCCTTAAGGCGCTAATAACGTTTTTGACTGAAAACTGTTATATTATTGATCAGTTTCAGGTCTATGCATGTCGCTCATCGAACAACGCAACCGGTTTCTTTCCTTTGCTTTCGCATCGGCGGACATACTGGTGGAAACTGATATGGAAGGCACGACCAGCTTTGCTGCCGGCGCCGCCGCCCTCTTGGGTGAACCATCAATCACAAACGGTGGAGACGAGTTTGCCCAGCGCCTCGACCGCACGTCTCGCCCGGTTCTTAAGGCGCTGATCCTAAGCCTGAAGCCCGGCAAACGCGTCGGACCGACCCGCGTCACAATTGGCGGGCGCGAAGCAAAACTCTGCGGGTGGTTGCTCGGGGATGATCATAAAATTCGCTGGACTCTGTCATTCGATGCGATCGACGCACCGGAGGAAGTGTCTCCGGAAAACTTTGCCAATACCGCAGAGAACGCCATCGCGGCCGGTCGCGAAAATGATGCATCAATGGGCATGTCAGTGCTGCGTCTGATGGATGTTGATGATATCGATCACGCGCTGGGCACAAACGCCGCGACGCGCCTGCGCAAGGCAATCCATGCCAGCGCGATGCTGATCGTCGGACAAGGCGGTGTGGTGAAGCCCATCGGCACCCATCGGTGGGCATTAATTCATCATCGCAAAGCGAAACTTGAAGACCTAACGACCGAGGTTTCTGCAATCCTCAAGGAAAACAATCTTGGTGAAGCCAAGGCTGTGATTGAATCTGTCGCCGATGCCCCTTCACTGGATCCAAAAGTTGCGGTGCAAGCCTTCCTACATGCGGTCAACCAGGCTGCCGACAGCGACGTCGCGCTGGATGTGACCAGCCTTCAAGAAGTCGCTAATTCCATGATGGAAGAAACGACTCGCCGCATGAATGACATTCGAACCACGATTGCCGGTCGTGTATTCGAGCCGTTTGCCCAGCCGATTGTCCTATTGGAAACCGGAGCGATTCATCATTACGAAATGTTGCTGCGTCTCCCCGGAGGCAAGCCAGTCGCTGAAAGTGTTGAATTTGCCGAAAGCACCGGTTTAATTCAGGAGATCGATATGGCGATGACAGAAATCGCCGGCAATTTTCTGCGGGATGACTATGACCGGCCAGCCTTGGCCGTAAACCTCTCGGGAAAGTCTTTGGCACATCCCCATTTCGGTCAAAAGTTTTTGAGAATGCTCGGCGACCTGAAAATTGACCGAAAGAAGCTGTCCTTTGAGATCACTGAAACCGCCAAAATTTCTAATACACGGACGACCAATGCTGTAATTCAGAAGATTCGAGAGCGCGGACATGATGTTTATCTCGATGATTTTGGCAGCGGCGCTTCCGGTTTTGGCTATCTAAGGGACTTTCCCGCCGATGTTATCAAGATCGACGGATCCTATGTCCGCCGAGCCGAAAAATCGGATCGAGACATGACCATCATAAAAGGCATGGCCGATTTGTGTAGAAATCTTGGTGCCAAAACAGTCGCCGAGATGATTGAAACCAAAAGCCAGGCCGAACAAATGAAGGCCATCGGCATCACCTATGGGCAGGGTTACTATTTCGGTAAACCTATTCCCCTAAAAACGTTGGCAGACCCGCGCTCCAATACAAATCATGCAGCCTGACGCGGGAGGGAATTGAAGAATGGCCGTAGATTTCAGCCGTGTTCGTGTTTTGATTGTCGATGACAATGGCTACATGCTCACCATCCTGCGCACCATCCTGCATGGCTTCGGCATCAAACAGATCCACGAATCCCGCGATCCGGCGGATGCCTTCGATCTGGTGCGTTCCGACAGCGTGGATATCGTAATCACGGACTATCAGATGGACATTCTTGATGGGCTGGATTTCGTGCGACTGGTGCGCACGGCGGACGACAGTCCCAATCCTCTCGTGCCCATCATTATGCTCACCGCCTATTCCGAGCGCTCTAAGGTTGTGCAAGCGCGCGATGCGGGCGTGACCGAGTTTTGCTGTAAACCCATTACAGCCAAGGAAATGTTCGCCAAGATCGCTGCGGTGATCAACGAACCCCGGCCATTCATTCGTACGAAGGCGTATTTTGGACCCGATCGGCGCCGCATGGATCCTGAGGATTCTAAATACAAAGGCGATGAACGTCGCAAGGGTATGAAGAGTGTGGCTTCCCAGGGCGGCGACGCCAGCGCAGCTTGATCGCGCAACAGGCGTGTTCTTCGGTCGACAGTGAGGCCTCTGGCGCACTAGTTTGTAACCATGAGTCGGAAATCTCACAATAATCGAGCGTCCAGCGACGCCGCGACGGATTCAGCGCCTTCAAGGAGTGACGCATCCGTACAGGCGGGCGGCCGGGCGAAGACTGGGAATATACGCTGGATTATCATTGCGATAACGGCATTCACACTCGCCTATGGGGGGATTATCCTCACCAAGGTTCAGCAAGAAATTCAGACCTTTGTCGCTGATGCCGAGCGTTCCCAGGCGAATAGTGCCGGCTATCTGGCCGAACGAGTCAGTGCCCGTATTGACGGCGCGCGCATTCGTCTGACCTCTGCCAGCGCGGATCTCGAAACTATTCCGCTGGCGCAAATAGAAGCGGTCGCAGAAGCGCGAATGCGGTCTCTCGATCAGACGGGCTTGTTTCACACGCTCGCCCTCCTCCTGCCTGATGGCCGGGTTTTGTCTGTCCGCGCGCCCGCTCCACAATTGCGTGACATTATGGGGCGTGCACTTGACGCTGAAAACGGCCTGACAACGCATGTAACGCCTGAAGGTGACGCCTTCCTCGCTCTTGCCATTCCGGTTCAACTGGCCGACGGCACTGTGGGGGCCTTTCTCGCACAGCTGCCTGCCACCGCAATCTTGCCCGAATGGGGCGATGACCGAATTATTGCGCTCACCGACGCAGACGGCGGAATGCTGACCATGCGCCCACAAATGGAGGGCGCGCGCGCCGGTTTGCCAATCGCCCAACATTTCAACCTCAGCACTGAGCAGATACAAGCACTGGCCGCCGATAGTGGCGGGGCAACGTCGGACGCCAGTATCGGGGAGGAACGTGTCACTTTTGCCGTTGCCCCGATATCTGACACGGATCTTCTCGTCTTCGCGCTGGGTGAAACCCGGATCGACAACACCGCACTCTTTAACACCGCCCTGTTCTATTTCGTCGTCTTCATTGCTCCGATCTTCGTGGCGCTCGGACTCAGCGCCGTTGTGCTGGGTCAGAACCGACGACTCAATTTCACGCGCCAGAAACTTATCGACAATGAACAACGCTTCCGCTTTGCCATCGAAGGCGCGCGCTGTGGTGTCTGGGATTGGAGCCCGGCGGAAGACAAGGTCATTGTTACGGATTCTCTCGCTTTGATGCTTGGCCTTGACCACGCGATCCAGTGCAATAGTCAAGAATTTCTGAGTCTGTTTTCCCGACCCGACCGAGAACGTATCCGGGCCGCAATGCGAGGCGCTCCTGCGGGTGGCGAGGTCGATCTGGAAGCTATGGCATCGATCGCACCGATCTGGTTACAGTTAAGAGGCCGCCCGCTGGTCGATGATAATGGTGAATTGACGGGACGCATCGTTGGGGTGGCGATCGATGTCACCGAGCGCAAAGGCGCCCAGGCCCGGGTTGCCGCCGCGGAGTCTCGATTGCGCGCTGCTCTGGAATCCATGTCAGAATCCTTTGTGCTTTGGGATGCCAAACATCGCCTGGTGCTGTGGAATCGAAAATTCCGCGATCTGTTTGATTTCGGAGATGGCATTCTCAAACCCGGCATGGCGTATGCGTCGGTGGAGAAAGCCGCCGCCCGCGCAATTCGCGCCGTCCATGGCGAGACTGTCAGTGCCGAAACCTACGAGCTGGAACTCGCCGACGGCCGCTGGCTGCACTATTCAGAACGCGCGACCGTCGATGGCGGCCTGGTCAGCGTTGGCGCAGACATCACGGCCCTCAAACATCAAGAAGGCGCGCTCAAGGAAAGCGAAGGCCAGCTCCGCAAGACCGTCGACGACGTTCAGCGTAGCCAGACCCGTATTTCTGAGTTGGCCAAAAGCTATGAGGTGGAGAAAATCCGGGCTGAAGAAGCCAATCGCTCGAAGAGTGAATTCCTCGCCAATATGAGCCACGAATTGCGCACACCACTGAACGCGATCAATGGCTTTTCCGAAATCATGCTCCGCGAAATGTTCGGCCCAATCGGCGATGAGCGTTATGTTGGTTATATGAACGACATTCTGTCCTCGGGTCAGCATCTACTTGAATTGATCAATGATATTTTGGATATGTCGAAGATCGAAGCGGGCAAGATGGAGCTGCAGACCGAACTCTCCGATACCAGCGAATTGATCGAACAATGCCTGCGCATCACCCGGGGACGGGCCGAAGAAAAGCAGCTCCTCGTCCGCTCCGATGTCAGCGATCTGCCGGAGGTCGATGTCGATCCTCGCGCCTTCAAGCAGATCGTACTCAATCTCATTTCCAACGCCGTCAAATTCACACCGGAAGGCGGACGTGTCACCGTTCGCGGCTTCCTCTCCGGTCAGGGCGTTGCGTATCAGGTTTCGGATACCGGTATCGGCATTGGGACAGACGATTTGCCGCGACTTGGTCGGCCGTTTGAACAGATTGAAAGCCAGCACGCCAAGAGTTTCCAGGGCTCTGGCCTTGGACTGGCCTTGTCCAAATCCCTGGTCGAACTACACGGCGGCACTCTGACCATTGAATCAACGCTTGGCGAAGGGACGACTGTCAGCGTCGTGATCCCGATCAATCAGGAACAGCCAATGGTCGTTCAATCCACCAATCAATTGGGGGCGTTTGATGACGAATTTCTCAATAGTGATGGGGAGTTTGTCGAGACAGATGACGACGAAGAACCCATCGCGTCGTCGGAAACCGCCTGATTCCCCTCAATTATCGCCGCGTTCCGCAGGTGTCGGTCCACGTCTGCGCCCTCGCAGCGGTCCGCCGCGGCCCTGTCGCCCAGCCGCCAACGCTTGCTCACGCTGTTCGGGCTCAAGGTCTGCGACAAGTTCCAAAACAAGCCCTTCCACAAAGCCTTCGGCAAGTCGTCGGCTGGCATGCATCTCATCCATTGCGGCGCCCGCCGCGTCGGGATCAAATGGTGTCCGTGACATGATGGCCTCGGCATCCAGCCGCGACTGTCGAGCCTGCTGCATCAATTCGCGCGCCTGAGGCATGTTTGCACGCATGCGCTGGCGGGCGTGCGCACGGGCTTGCTCGGGCAAGGCTTGGACAAATGCGCGAACATTAAAGCCGCCCCGACGGCGGTTTTCACGCCGGGTCTCTTGTCCCCCAATCTGGCCCGTTGATGCCACCCAGCTCGGTCGATCCGCGCTGCGATGCCACATAAAGCCGATCAGGGCACCGTTCAACAGTACCGATACAAGCAGGGCAATAATCCAGGGTGTGGGCTGCTTCACGTTTCGGACTCCAGCCAATCCACATAATCATCGTCAAAACCGGAAAAGGCATCCGCATAGAGCGCTTCGGCGTCGTCCAGCGGCGTTGTCGCCGCGCCGCCCGCAAACCCCAAAGCCACGCCGATCATCAAGGCCGCTGCCGCCGCGACTGGCGCGCGCCATCCCCACACCATCGCCGCGGTCGGAACTGGCAATTCACGCAGAATTTTCTGTTCCAGCATCTCGCTCGGCGCAATTTCACCACTGCCAAGCATCTCATCCAACTCGGCTTCCAGCGCCATCGCCGCCTCTGCCAATTCCGGATTCTGGTCAGCGAACGCCATGGCGTTGGCACGCTCACGCGCGGGCCAACGCTGTGGATCAGCGCCGTAACATTCCAGAATTTGCATAAACCGTTCTTGGGTCATGACGTTATACCTTCATTCAATGACGTCGCCTGGCCATAGCTCGCCATCAATTCACCTGCATCCTTGACCAGCAGGGCTTTCAATTTTCTGCGTCCGCGCGACAGCAGAGATTCCAGTGCATCGACACTCACCGACATAATTTCAGCCGCCTCGATATTGCTCATTTCCTGGAAATGCACCAGTTCCAGGGCTCGTTTTTGCCGATCCGGCAAATTGACCAGGGCCGCGCGAATTTTTTGCGCCGTTTGCGATCGGCTCAGCTCCGCTTCCTGATCAGCCGATATATCCGGGCGGTCCGGTGGCGTGTCCGTCAGCACTTCGCGGCGCTTGCGCATGCGGTCATAACAAAGATTGATCGCGATCCGACCAATCCAAGTCGACACCTTGGCCCGCCCGGGTTCCCATCGTCCAGACGCATTCCACACGCGGATAAACGTTTCCTGCGCAATGTCCTCGGCCTCAACCGCATCATTGAGCATACGGTTCGCCATACCCACCACACGGGGCAGACATCGGCCCATAAGCGTGCGCGCCGCAATGCGGTCGCCCTTGGCGATCCGCATCATCAGCGCTTCATCGGTATCATCCTTGACGATATCCGGGGTGCGCAAACCAGCCCGGCCCTGTTCGGCCATGCTCATTATTTTCCTTTCACGCACCTCGGACAAGTCGATGATTTTAGTCACGCCACCACTGCCTGCGATCCTGCCTGCGCTCTGCGGCCGCGTCCAGTTCATCGGGGGAGATCACGCCATCGCTGTTGGAATCCAGCCGGCTGAACAATGGGTCGATTGCGGCCATGAATTCAGCCTCTGAGACGCGTCCATCCTGGTCAGTATCTGCCCGCCGGTTATCACCGCCGCGCCCGCGACCGCCACGGCCACCCTGACGGCGGCCCCGGCGACGCTCACGCATCTCCTCTCCCGCCTCGTCAGCCATCGCGCGTCGCTCCTCGCGCATCGCTTGCATCCGCTGATGAATTGGGGACCTGTCTGCGTTATCAATGAATCCATCGCCATTGCGATCCATATAGACAAACATTTCACCCTGCAGCTCGTCGATTTCGGCGCGCGTGACTGAATTGTCGCCATCCGCGTCCCCCGCGCGCAACATCATGCTCGCGCGCTGCTGAGGTCCACCGCGCCCACCCCGCTGCTGGGCCTCTGCAAGAGCACCCGACAGCAATACAGCTGTTCCTGCGAGGGTCGTAAGCATTTTGAGAGTATTCATGATCCGTATCCTGTATTGTTGTGTCTCACTCGAAACTCCAACGTCGCAACAGATCAATTTCCGTCGCGATGAACTGCATCCGGTTGCAAATAACGCGTGAACAGGGCGCGCACACGCTTGCTCCGACCTTGCAATTCCTCCTGCAAAGCGCGCAGGCTGTTCACCTTGCCGAGCCCCGCCAACAATTGGGCGAAGCCTGAGCTGGCACCATCTGGATCAAAACCGGTGCCGTGAGCCGACCGGATCAATTGCGAAATACCCAGATAGATATGCGCCGTTTCAGTCAGGAAACGTGCATCTTCAATCGACATAATTCCCGTCCTGACGAGCGCCGAAAATGCCGAAGCGGTGCCGCCACGCACGACATCCTTGTCCGCATGTACCACCTGCAGGCTTTGAGCGATGAATTCGATATCCTGAAGGCCGCCGATACGGGCCTTGAGGTCCCAGACGCCGGATGCGGGCTTGTCGCGTTCCAGGCGCGCGCGCATATCGCGTGCATCGTCCAGCAAATCGCCAGGTGAGCGTGGCTTCTCAAGCGCGCGATCGATCGCAATCGCAACCGTTTCCGCTAACCCTGCATTGCCGCTCACCGTGCGCGCGCGCGTCAATGCCATCAATTCCCAGGTCCACGCTTCCTCGTAATAATAGCTGGAAAAGCGGCTCAACCGAACAGCAACTGGCCCTGCCCGTCCCGAAGGCCGCAATTGCATGTCCACCTCGTAGAGCTCCCCCTCCTCGGTTGGCACGGACAGCGCGCTGATGAAGCGTTGGGCAAACCGGGTAAACCATTGTTGGGAATTTTCTTCGCCGTCATAAACAATCACCAGATCGATATCAGAATCCGCCGACAACTCGCCGCCACCCAGCTTGCCCATGCCCAAAATCACGTAATGGCCGGGCATATCGCCATAGCGCCGGCAGGTTTCGGCCTGCGCTGCTTGTGCCATACATTCCACAGCCGCATCGGCTATTGCTGTATAGGCAGCACCCGCCGTTTGCGCATCGGCGGCACCGCGCAAAACCTGCGCGCCCACGCGGTAACGCTCCTCACGAACTGCACGGCGGGCAATATTGAGCATGTCCTCATAACCATCAGCCGCCGCCACGAGCCGCTTCAGACGGCTCAGGAACGCGTCTGGGGCGTCATCGGCCAACGGCGTGGAGAAACGCGCATCCAGCATCACATCCAGCATGGCTGGCCGGCGCGCCAATGTCTGCGCCATGCGCGGAGCCATGGTTAAAATGCCGACCAAATCGGCAGCCAGGCCCGGCTCATTCATCATCAAGGACAGGGGTTGCACACCAAATGGCAAATTTTCGAAGAACACCACAAATCGCAAGAAGGCGGCGTCCGGCTCGCCGGTTTGCGACATCGCGTCGAGCAGGCGCGGAGCCAGCTTGGCCAACAATGTGCGCGCGCGTGGGCTTCTGACCGCACGAACGCGGCCCGCCGTCCAGTCACTCAGCGTCTTCCAGACGAGGGCGGCGTCATCAAAACCCAGCGTTTCCAATGTCAAAATTGTGTCTGGCGTCGGCTCAACGCCGGTCAATACCAGAGAACCCGCCTGCGAGGACATACTGTCTTCGGCATCATGAAACTGGTCGGAGAAATGACCATGCACCCGTCGCAGAACGCCCTCAACCTCCTCATCGAACCGGGCCAAATCACCAAATCCAGACAAGGACGCAATCGCGGCTCTCTGCGCTTCATCATCCGGCAGGGTCTGACTCGCCTCATCCTGCAACATCTGCACGCGATGCTCCCAGGACCGTAGCTTTGAATAATCGGCACTGAGCGCCTTTAACGCGTCATTACTGACCGCTTCACGCCCGCTCAGCGCCCGGAGGGAGTCCAAGGTTGCCTGCGTCCGCACATTTGGATCACGCCCGCCAAACACCAATTGCGGCACTTGGGCAAAAAATTCGATCTCTCGGATACCGCCCCGCCCAAGTTTTAGATCATGGCCAGCGGGGGAAATGCGGGCTCGTCGTCCGACCGTCTGGATTTGACGCGCCAGATTGCGAATATCGTCAACGGCCGCAAAGTCTAAGGAACGACGCCAGATGAAGGGCTGCATCCAAGTTTGAAATTGCTCGGCCGCCTTCTGGTCACCCGCACATGGCCGGGCCTTGATCCAAGCCGCCCGCTCCCAGGTCTGTCCAAGAGATTCATAGTAATGAAGGGCGGCATCCGTGGACATCGCAACCGGCGACGCGCCAGGATCAGGCCGCAACCGCAAATCTGTCCGGAAGACATATCCCTCCGATGTCTGTTCCTGCAGTGAGCGCATGACAGCTTGAACCAGGCGCGGCAAATGTTTGCGCATCTCCTGCCCGTCCGGAAGCTGGACAGCGTCCGCATCAAAAAAGCAGATCAAGTCGATGTCTGAGGAATAATTGAGCTCGCACGCGCCCATCTTGCCCAGGGCCAGAATGAAAAGGCCCGGCAACGGATTATTGGCGTCCTGCACAGGAAGCGCCAGCCCACGTTGACTCAAAAAGCGGACATGAGCCAAAAGCGCCGCGGCAACGGCGGCGTCAGCAAATTGAGTTACGGCCTGAACCGCCTGCGTCACCGACCAACGACGACACAAATCGGCGAGTGCCACCAGCAAATGCATATCGGCCTTGGCCTGCCGAAGGGCCGTCTCCAGAGCGGGTATGTCCGCACTCCGCTCGCCGGCCTGACTTACCGCAGCGAGGCAGTTCCGGAGCATGACTTCAGGAGGCTGATTCATGCCGTCGCGCAAAATATCAGGACGTCGGCGGGCCAATCGTGTCAGATAGGGAGACGCATCAAAAACGCTTCGCAGAAAGTCCCCAGCCACCGCGTCGATATCAGCGTCCAGATCCGGATATTGCGCGCACCCGCCCGTCGACCATTGCGGGTCAATCTTCGGCAAGGCGGTCAATTTGGCATGCAGGAGTGGTCGGGCGTCAGTCATCTCGTCAACTTGCGATGATTTGCCCGACAGTGGAAAGCCTCAGTCATTGTCCGCGTCTGGTGCCGCCGGCAAACACAGCGAAGCGCGCAGGCCGGGCCCACCTTCTTCCGGGATACCCGAACCATCGGCCAGGTCGATTTGACCGTTATGAACATCGACAATCGCCTTCACAAGCGACAGGCCGAGTCCGGTGCCTGGTAAGCTGCGCGAACTGTCGAGGCGAACAAATCTCTGCAAGGCGCGCTCGCGATCATCGGGCGGAATACCGGGGCCGTTATCCGTCACCGAATACTCAATCCAGCCAGTCGAATTTTGACGTAACCGCAAGCAAATTTTTCCACCTGCCGGCGTGTATTTCACCGAGTTTTCCAACAAGTTCGACAGGGCTTGAGAGATCAGACCCCGGTCAGCATAAATCTGCATTCCGCCCTGAATTTCCGAGCTGAATTCCAGATTTTCATCCTCGCAAACTGGCTCATACAATTCGGCAAGATCGACCGCGATTAATGCAGGATCCATGCGAACAATCGACGCCCGGCTTTCGCCGGATTCCAGCCGTGACAGGCTCAGGATCGAATTGAAAACACTCAGCAATTCGTCTGTATCGGAGACAGCTTGTTCCAGCGCAGCTTCGCGGGATTCCAGGCTCCCCTCATCAAGCAAAGCCTGATCGAGGCGGTTTCGCATTCGTGTCAGAGGCGTGCGCAGATCATGGGCGATACTATCGCCCGCATGTCGCATCCGGTGCATCAACGCCTCAACACGGTCCAGCATACCATTAAAATTTTCCGCCAGCTCATCCAGCTCATCACCGGTGAAATTGCGCGGCGCGCGCTGCTTCAGGTCGCCCGCCTTTACACTGCGGGCCACCACATTGATGTCATCCAGCCGACGAGCGAAGCGGCGACTGACGAAAATGCCACCCGCGACACCCAGCGCCAGCGCCAGCGCCGAGGCCGCCAGGATTGTCGTCGTCATGCGTTCAAGGAGATTGATCTCCTCATCCACATCCAGACCAATCAATAGGCGATATCCGCCCGGCAAAAGCAGGATGCGTGCACGTGCTTCGCTTTGCCCCTTATCACTCACAGCTACGCCGGTAACAGCCTGTCTATTATAAGAAAATTGCACCCGGCCGTCACTGTCCGGCACGACATCGCGCGGCCAGCTCAGATTGGATGACCCTGAATCCCGGCCACTTCGATCGACCATCACATACAGATAATCGCCCGCCCCGCCTGCGATACGCTCCAGCATATAGGTGTGGATCGAGCTGATGCCGCCCGCATCAAATTGTTCCATCACCGTATTCAATTCTTCAGTGATGACCGTGTCAGCCCGGCGCAGCATCATCCCCGCCGACGCCGCATAGACGAAGCCGAGGATGACGAAACTTGAAAAGGCAAACAGCCCAGCCGACAGAAGTGTCTGTCGGAAGGCTGTTGTCCTCAGAAAGGCGGGGGGGCGGTATTTCACGGCTTAATCAAGCCTGCAGGCGATAACCGGCTCCACGGACCGTGTGCAGCAGCGCGCGGTCGAATGGTCGGTCGATTTTTGAGCGCAGACGAGAAATATGCACGTCGATGACATTTGTCTGGGGGTCAAAGTGATAATCCCACACTTTTTCCAGCAACATCGTCCGGGTGACCACCTGGCCGCTATGTTTCATTAAAAACTCAAGCAGGCGAAACTCGCGGGGTTGCAGTAAGATTTCTTCTGCTTCCCGGATCACCGTCCGGGCGAGAAGATCCATTTCCAGATCTCCAACCACCAGCTTTGTGCGAACCGCTTCGGGATCCCGGCGGCGGGCCAGAGCCTCGACGCGGGCCAGAAGTTCGGCAAAGGCATACGGCTTGACCAGATAGTCATCGCCGCCAGCTTTGAGGCCTTCAACCCGATTATCCACCTCACCCAGAGCTGAGAGGATAAGAACCGGCGTCCGATCCTCATCGCCGCGCAGGGCTTCGATCATGCTCAGACCATCCATGCGAGGCATCATCCGGTCTACGACAAGCACGTCGTATTCCGCTGCCCGGGCCATTTCCAGACCCTCCTCACCGTCACCGGCGTGGTCAGCAACGTGACCAGACTCGCGTAGCCCCTTGCGGATATAACTCGCCGCTTCACGATCGTCTTCAACTATTAGAATGCGCATCTGCACAGCCTCCGTTTAGTCTTCGTCTTCCACGGAGAGCGCCACATAGCGCTGGCCCCGGGCTGTTTCCACGAGCAGCAGGATTGCGGCTCGGTCTGCACTTCGGGCCGCTTCGATTGCGCCCTCGAGATCTTCCAGTCCAACCAGCGAGCGATCGCCGGCATCCAGGATGACATCACCGACGCGCATCCCCTTGCGGGACGCCTCGCTGGTGCCAGAGATACTTCTCACGACCAGACCCGTTTCGGACTCGTCGAGATTGCGCAGATTGCGGGTTTCGTCGTCGAGCGGCGCCAATTCCATGCCAAACAGCATGCTTGGCGCGACGGTCTCTTCATCGGTGTTTTGTAAGTTTGCCAGATCATTGTCGGTCGGCCGTTCCGCCAGGCGAATGCGAACGGTCTGTTCGCGGCCGTCCCGCCAAATACGGAAAGACACGCGATCTCCCACCGGAATATCTGCGACCTTGCGTGTCAGATCGCGTGCGTCCTCAACGGCGTCATCATTCACCGACAGGATGACATCCCGACGCTCCAGACCGCCAGCAGCGGCCGGCCCGGTTGCAACAAGCGAACTGACCATGACGCCACGCGGCTCGTCCAGACCCAGGCTCGCACCGACATCCTCAGTCACCGTAAC
Organism: Maricaulis sp.; assembly: GCA_029251785.1. Classification (GTDB taxonomy): domain Bacteria; phylum Pseudomonadota; class Alphaproteobacteria; order Caulobacterales; family Maricaulaceae; genus Maricaulis. Next base: position 26,274 of record JAQXCQ010000184.1, read on the forward strand.
GATACTCACGCCCAACCAACCGCGAATGACACGGCCGTTTTCGCGCAATTGGCTGACAATACGCGCCGTCAGATCAGACGGGATCGCAAAACCAATACCCACATTGCCGCCGGTCGGCGAAATCAGGCGTGAATTGACGCCCACCACATTGCCGTTGAGGTCAAAAGTGGGCCCGCCGGAATTACCGCTATTAATCGGCGCATCAATTTGCATGAAATCGGTATAATTGGATCGACCCATTTCACGGCCTGTGGCGGAAATTATGCCGGCAGTTGCCGTGCCACCGAGGCCAAATGGATTACCCACTGCAACCACCCAGTCACCAACCCGATAATCGGGGTCTTGATCAAGGGCAACAAACGGGAAATCAGGCTCATCATCAATCTTCAGCAATGCCAGATCGGTCTGAGGATCCACACCGATTACGCGAGCCGGATAGGTCTCCCCATCCACGGTGCCAACATTGATTTCCGTAGCACCATCAATCACATGATTGTTGGTAACAACAAAACCGTCTGCCGAGATGAAAAACCCGGAACCCAGTGAGGCGCGCGGCGCGGGAGACGGCGCCCCTTGGCCACCCTGCTCTTCCAGCCAACGCCGATAAGCCTCTTCCAGCTCAGGCGGTATGGGTTGTCCATTCGGGCCGACGAGTGCGCCATCATCCTCAATCACAGTCTGGATTGTCACCACAGCGGGACTGACGCGTTCGATCAAATCGGCGAAGGACATCGGCGCGCCATCGGGCACAGCGGCCGCAAAATGCGGCTGGCGATCATCCTGCATCGCCTCGGCAGCAGAGCTTGTGTATTCCAACACAGCGCCTGCACCAATTACTGAAAGAACCAAGAGAGAAACTCCGCCAAGGCGGCGTATTTGATCAACCGAAATCATCTAGTAACGAGACCTTTTCTTGTACAAACCAGAAATGAGGTTTTGCCCGATAGGGGTTTTCCACTTCCTGTCTTGTATATTACAAAAACATTACAAACCGTAACCCAACGGAAATGTAGACGAATACGCGAAATCCCCCAAATATTATGAATCCCTGCCCGCTTCGCGGGTCCGGATCACAACCGGGCTGTTCAAAGTTCGATGCACCGGACACATGTCGGCGATTTCCAGCAATCGTTTGCGCTGCGCCGCATCTAATTCACCGACGAGTTCAACGGATCGCTCAATAATATCGATCCGCTTTTCCTGCCCGTCGACACAGTTTGCGCAATCTTCCGCATGCCCTTTTTCATGATTTAGCGTCACGCTGACCCGCCGTAACGGCCACTTTTTACGTTGCGCATACATCCGGATTGTCATTGAGGTGCAGCTGCCAAGGGCCGCATTCAGATACTGATAGGGCGTGGGACCGCTCTCATCGCCACCAAAGCTCTCGGGCTCGTCGGCCAGCATATGATGTGGGCCAATCACAACGTGATTTTGAAATTTGCCCGCCCCTGTTTCCGCCACAACAACACCGCCCTTGCGATCCGGCTTCGGTGGTGCGGACATTACATCGTCGAACACATAACGCTGCGCCCAGGCAGCAATGACATCAGCGGCATGCAAGGCATCCTGCTCCTGGCTCAACAAATGGTCCGCGCCATCCAGGCTCAAATAACTCTTGGGGTGCTTGGCCGCTGAGAACAGCCGAGTCGCATTGTCAACGCCGACAATTGCGTCGATCGGCGAGTGGGTGATCAACAGAGGTCGTTTCAACGCGGCCGCTGCTGTCTCCAGCTGCCGGCCCGCAATGTCATCGAGGAATTGCTTCTTCACCGTGAACGGGCGCCCCGCGAGAGAGACCTCGGCTACGCCTTCAGTTCGGATTGTCTCAATCTGCTCGGCAAATTGGCACTGCACATGCTCCGCATCCGCGGGTGCGCCAATCGTGGCAACCGCTTTTACAGTTGGCATCTCAAGTGCGGCGGCAATCACAGCAGCACCGCCCAGACTATGCCCGACAAGCAGGGCCGGCGCTTTGTATTCCGCCGACAAAAATTCGCCAGCCTTCACCAGATCTGCGATATTTGAAGAAAAATTTGTATTGGCAAAATCACCGTCTGATTGTCCCAATCCGGTAAAATCAAACCTCAAGACCGCAAGACCCATCTGCGCTAATCGTCGAGAAACCCGGCTTGCCGCGAAGATGTCCTTCGAACAGGAAAAACAATGCGCAAAAATCGCATAGGCGCGCGGTGTTCCGACCGGGAGCTCCAATCGCGCAGCGATGCGGTCGCCCTGAGCGCCGGCAAATTCAACTTTGATTGATTTGGCCATCTTGCCACTCCCTTGCTTTAAACAAGAGCTAGTGTCGACCAAGAAACGTTACAACACAAAGACTGATGACGTTTTCGTCATCACGGGATCACTCGTCTTCATCGCCCTGCCAGACGCCTGTTTCACGGAGCGCCTCAGCCACTTCCGGCGGCATATAGGTCTCATCATGCTTGGCCAGCACGGTTTGCGCGACAAAAACATCGCCATCCCCGAAACTTCCCTCGGCGATCACACCCTGACCTTCGCGAAACAAATCAGGTAAAATATCGTCAAACCGCACACGGACCTGTTCAGCGCCATCCGTGATGACAAAGCTCACACCACCGGTGGCCGCTTCAGCGACCGAGCCGTCCAGCACCAAACCACCAACACGAATACGCTGTCCGGATTGTGGAGCTTCTGCGGCAATCTCGCTTGGACTATAGAAAAACACGACGGCATCATTGAGGGCAAACAGCGCAAGGCCGATCGCCGCACTCAATATGACCGCCGCGACACCAATCGTGGCCAGTCGTCGATTACGATGCCGCATCATCATTATCCCGACGGAAAACCAGCGAGAGATTATTCGCCGGCATCTCAACACGCTGGCACAGCTTGAAGCCACAATCTGCAAACACACGCTCCACAGAATCGAGTGTGCGAACACCCCACTCCGGATTGCGGGATTTCAGCGACTGATCAAATGCCCGATTGGATTCGGCCGTGCGTTCACCCTCCATGTAGGGCCCATACAAGAACACCAGCCCCCCCGGCGCGAGCATAGCACGGGCACCGGCGGCCAATCCCCGGGCCACGGCCCAGGGCGATATGTGAATAACATTCATACAGACAAGGGCGTCAAATCCGGCCACACCGTCAAACCAGCCGAGCTTTGTCAGATCAAGGTCGATCGGATTGCGGCAATCGCCCTCCAGCGCCTCTAGCCATGCAGCCTGGCTTTCCCGCGATCGATCATCAGGATCACTGCACTGCCAGTCCAAATCCTGACGCGCCGCGCAAAAGGCATGCCCGTGCTCGCCGGTGCCGGATCCGATTTCCAGCACACGGGCACCCTGCGACAGCAACGGCTGGAGAACATCGAAGATGCCCGGCAGGTTTCGCGCCGTGCTGGACGAAAACAGGCGCGCCTCTTCGCTATGGCGTTTTTCGAGGGCGATTTCTGGCTTTTCAGGAGTGCTCATAGGGCCGGGTTAAGCATTCGCCAGCGCTGCTGGCAAGTCGGTTCCTTCGCGACATCAGGCCGCAGCAGCAGCCACACCGCGGCGTCGCAGCAAATTTGCTGACTCATCTCGGCCGGCCAAATCCAGTAATACGACAGTCATATCGAGCCCCTCGCGGGCCACATTCTTGTTTTGACCTTCACTGTCCGCCACAAGATCAACCAATAACTCACCCGCATCTTCCATGCGTGTGACCGCCGCTTCAATGATGCGTTTTTGCGAACTGGCGACCGCCGCATCCTTGGCATGCTCACGGGCTGCAGCGATGAAATACAAAAGTCCCTGTAACCGTTCGATTGAAGCTTCGGGCGGCAATTGTGCTGGAATGACCCGGCCGCTCCGTCCGCGGCGCGGTTCCGGCAGGCCTGAGTCCATTGCCAGGGGTACTTTGTCAAAGGTGCGCTCAACATTTCGGGACGCCTCCGCGCGCACCCCAAACAATGACTGTCCCCAGCGCCCATCTTTGCGAATGCCAAACTCCTTGGTCATTCCCATAGAGAACGCCACGAACCGATCAAACGTCGCGTAATATTCTTTGGCCTCACTCAAATTGGCGGGCGGGTGTTCAAGCTGCGCAGCAAAAAACCCAGTGTCTGCCAGCACAGCATCACCGACCGCCGCCAGATCTGTTTTGGAAATAACCAAATCATCATTACGCCGGCCAATTTTCTCAACCACGCGGAAAATCTGCCAGGGCGAATCAAGACGTCCCATAACAATTCGCAAAACCCAAACAGCCGCCGGCGCAGAACCGCCTTCCATCAGGTCTTCATGGATTTTCTTGAGTCGGTAACACAGGTCCTCATCCAGATCGATGATCCGCGATGGCACTTTGGCCAGCGAATCGATGACGCATTCACTGTGCTTGAGGAGGGTAACCGCGTCGGTCAGCATATCGCGACCGTTTGGGCCAAAGCGTTTGATCAGCGCTGTCATATCCTTGGGGACCCGGTCGGCACTATTGATCGCATCTTCAAGGGCAATGCCCGCCGCAAGCCGGTATTCATGCCAGACGGAATCGGTTTCCGGCTTTTTGCACTTGCGCATGGTGGGGATGAGGTCCTTGGCGAGACGACGCCCAAGCCAACCCCAAATTTTGCTGATCTCCTCGGGATTGAAGCGTGCCCGAGACGGGGGAGAAGTCTTTGGATCTGCAGTGAGGGATCGCATTGGCGCAAACAGATACGCCTTGGCCAAATCCCCGGCCGGCTCTAGCAAGGCTTCTTCCAAATCTTCAAGGATTTCGACGAGCGATTGCGCGCTCTCATCGGCCGTGGCCGCTGCCTTCGCCGAAGCAAGCAGAGATGCCCGCATCTGCGCAGGCATGCTGCGCCAGAGTGCTTCTAGCTTAGCTCTTTGATTTGGCGAAAGTTTTGCCATTTACAGCGCACGGGTCTCCTTGTCCGCAGCCATCATGCACAAATACAGTTAACGGCGCTTTAGCGTGACACGGCCGGGAGCGTCAGCGTGACAAGTAAACCCGCCATATCCGAACGCGAGAGTTCAATATTGCCCTCATAGGCCTTGGCCAGGTCTGCAACGATCGCCAGACCCAATCCGGTTCCTGGGGCTTGTTCGTCGAGGCGCACGCCGCGCCCAAGGGCTTTTGTACACCCGTCCTCATCCAGTCCGGGGCCATCATCCTCAATCAGGATCGTGAGGCTCTTCTCCGCTGAGGCCCGCGCCGTCACACGCACCTCACCGCCCGACCACTTGCAGGCATTATCCATCAAATTGCCAATCATCTCCTCGAGATCCTGCCGCTCGCCACGAAAGAAAAGCCCGGCCTCGGTCTCGGTTTCGATATGGATGCCGCGGCGTTGATTTATGCGCGTCAATGTTCGCGCCAGGTCTCCCACGAGCGGCGCCACCTCTGTTCTCGCGCCAACCGCTTTAGCGTGGGCCGCTGCACGTGCACGGCGCAAATGGTGGTCGACTTGCTTCGCCATGATATCAGACTGTCGGCTAACCAGTGTGGCGAGCGTGGAATCGTTCTCGCGGGCCTCATTACTCAAAACAGCCAACGGTGTTTTCAGAGCATGCGCCAAATTTCCCACATGGGTTCGCGATCGCTCCACAAGCTCCCGGGAATGATTCAGCATGGCATTAAGCTCATCGGCCAGGGGCTGCAATTCGGTAGGAAACTCCCCCTCGACATGCTCCACACGCCCCTCGCGTATATCCACCACCCCGTCACGCATCCGCAGCACAGGCGCCAGTCCAACCCGGACCTGGAAATATACACCCGCCGCAATCACAGCGGCGAATAAGAGGAACATCGATCCGGAAGTAATGCCAAAATTCAACACATCCGCATCGGCTGGCCGGCGATCTTCCCCCGCCACCGCGATGATGAGATGCTCCCGGCCCGGTAGCAACACGCCCTGCACGACAAACCGCAAAGGCTCACTCTCGGGCCCCTTGCCCGAGACGATCTGGATCGTTGCCGGATCGGCAATCACCGCATCGATAACGGATTGAGGCAGATAAAGCGTCTCATCCCAGAGAGATCGTGACACCAGCAACACGTCGTCATCACCGGTGTCATCGATATCCAGAATTTGCCAATAACGCCCTGAAAAAACCCGCCCAAAGGCAGGATCAGAGGGTCGCCGAGCCAGCTCAATCTGTCCTGATTCATCTGTGTCCGCGGCAGCCAGAAGCGCACTGACCGTACCGGTCAGACGGTCATCCAGCGTTCCCAACACAGACTGGCGATACAAGGTGGTCAGTGCCAACGCACCAACCAGCAATAGCAGGACGGCCACAGTGGCCGCACCGGCAAACAGACGAAAGGCGAGGGAGCCGCGACCGATCACGAAACCGCGCGCGCCACCGGATCAATCAGACGATATCCAAGACCACGCACCGTCTCGATCCGTTCGCCGCCAATTTTTTTGCGCAAGCGCCCGACAAACACTTCGATCGTATTGCTGTCGCGATCAAAATCCTGATCGTAAATGTGTTCAACCAATTCGGTCCGCGAGATGACCCGGTCTTGATGATGCGCAAGATAGCTCAGCATACGAAATTCGTGGGACGTGACCTTCACCGGCGCCCCATCGATGAACACCCGCGCACCGCGCGTATCAATGTGCAACGTGCCACACTCAATGGTCGCGGAGGCATGCCCCGCCGCGCGACGTGTCAGTGCGCGCAGTCGGGCCAGCAATTCCTCGGTATGAAATGGCTTGGTCAGATAATCGTCTGCGCCGGCATCAAAGCCCGCAACTTTTTCGCTCCAGCGATCACGCGCTGTCAGGATCAACACCGGATGGTCACGACCATCGGCGCGCCAGCGTTCAAGCACAGACACCCCATCCAGCTTGGGCAGGCCCAAGTCCAGGACCACCACATCATAGGCTTCTGTATCACCCAGAAAATGTCCGTCCTCGCCATCCAGGGCAGTATCAACGGCATAGCCGGTATCTTCCATCGCACGGCAAAGCTGGCGATTGAGGTCCGGGTCATCTTCTACGATCAAAGCGCGCATGTTATTCCCTATCGTTCACAAAGGATTTCAGCTGTCTGGGCATTGAGGACCACATTGATCCGGCGCGATCCGGCAACACGGATTTTCACCAGATAACGCGGACCCGAGCCGGCGATACCGGGACACTGCAATTGCATCCCGTCCATCACCAACGCCACATCATCCAGGCTCATGTCCGGATAATTACGACGCACGGCTGCGATCATGCGACGTGATGGCAAAACCGCCCCGCCTCTTGATTGCTCCCGTGCCTGATCCGCAGTCAAACGACCACGAAGGTCCTGACTAAACGAGGCCATTGCCCAGTTCAGTGCGTCGGCTTGTACCGGAGCCGGCGTCGCCAGCGTGCCCAGAAAAGCGGCAGATATGATCAAAGTTCTCAACATGATTTCACCTTGACCCGGCCCCCCTGAACCCGGCCTGAACAAATTCCTAAAAAATCACAACGGCCTAAAATTTCATTCCCTTGCGGGGGTCATCCGCACTCGACGGGTGCCAGGTCGCCAGAAAGTCTCTCAATTCATCGTCCTGCTCCGGCAAGGCTACAAGCAAACGCACCATCTGGTCACCCCGCTTGCCGTTACTCCCAGCAAAACCCTTGCCACGCAAACGGAGCAAACTGCCAGAGGTCGACCCCGCGGGGACGCGCACATCCACGGCACCATCTATGGTCGGCACCCGCACCTTTGCCCCCAGCGTCGCCTCTTTCAGACTGACGGGCAGTTCCAGATGCACGGTTTCATGCTCCCGGCGGAAATATTTATGGGTTGCCACCTTAATCTCAATCAAAGCATCACCGGCTTGCCCGCCCTGCAGCGACGCATCGCCCTGGCGACGCAGTCTCAGCACCTGGCCATCCATGGCACCGGGCGGCACCGACACATCCATCGAACGGCCACCTGGCAGCGTCACACGGTGTTTGCCGCCCCGCGCCGCATCCATGAAGTCCACGCGAACGGCTTGGCGAATATCACTGCCACGTGGCGGTGGCGCACGGCGCTGCTGCTGTTGTTGCTGGGCGCCGAAATCCGTGAATAGGTCGGAAAAAATATCGCCCATGCCCTCGAAATTGCGGCCACCGCGCGATTGGCGGTGATTAAATGGACCGCCAGCACCCGGGCGCCCGCCCATGCCGCCCATACCGCCAAAGCCTGCTGCGCCGCCGGCATCGTATTCTGCCCGTTTTTCCTTGTCAGACAGGGTATTGAAGGCCTGTGAGACGCGCTTGAAACGTTCCTCGGCCGCCTTGTCGCCCGGCTTGGCATCGGGATGCAGCGCCTTGGCAAGCTTGCGATAGGCCTTCCGGATCTCTGCATCAGATGCAGTCTTCGAAACACCAAGAATTTTATACGGGTCGTCCATGCACTCTGGCCCTTGTCGACGCTGTTACCCCCTTGCATGTAGGCGGGTTTGTCGCCCGGTGCAAAACAGGCTCACAGATCGAGCTGCACGCAAGCCGCGCGACCCGCCCCGATTTGTTGGGAGAGCTGGGCAATATGCACGGTGATCGAGGCGGGAATTTCGCCATACACAGAGAGCAATTCGGCATCGCTCAGACTGCATTTGGGCTGGCTGGTAACCGTTTTAAAAGCACTCGCATCATTCACCCACAAATCCACCGAATATCGCTCATCATCCTCCGCCAGCGGGATCTCACTGGCCGCCCAATCATCTGACCCGATACGTCCACACCGCACCCAGCTAATTTCGACATTGGCGCCGACACGATGCGCGCGCACATGAACCGGCGCGTAAGGCCGCCGCCAGACCTGCCTGGAGACCAATGTCGTCACAGCGGCCCCGCTCCCGTGCGGGTCACCACTGGCACTTACAACGCGGCACTCGAGATCCACACCGTGCTCATGGCTCTGCAGCGCCAGACCGCCCGCCTGCTCACGCCAGCCTGCCTCAAGAAGCACCACACGGGCGCCTGTCTGTGCAATCCCCGTTGAGGACGTGCCCCTCTGCCCACGCAGCAAATCCCGCAACCGGTATCGCCGAGGTGCGATCAATTCCGCCTGTGCATATTGCAACACTTCCCACTCACCATCGGCTTGCTCAACCGCCAACGCATTGCCCCCGTTGAGCACATCCAGCGCTGTCACGCTGTCCAGCACGCCCGAATACAATTCAACCTCCAACACACTCCCCCGGTCCCACCGACCACGCGCTGCCGAAGCCAAATCTGCGGTGAGCCGGCCCATAATCGCGGCCGACCTCACCTGACCCCGCAATTGCGGCACACCGCCTAGTGTCGACAGAACAACGTCGTGTGGCCCGGCCCACGGTTCGGCGAAGGCAGCAAGCAGCGGACTTTGCGTCTCGCCCACGACCTGTTCATCAAGCAATGGCAGGTCCAGCACACACAAATCTGGACGTGACGGGATCGGATACCCGTCCGGCCCTACGCCTGTCTCACTTCCGGAAATCACAGATGTGCGCGGGCTCGGCGCGCAGGCAGAAACCTGCCGCGTCTGCGCACCGTCCATCGAACACACACGCATCGGCCCGTCACCGAGATTAATCCCATCACCCATTTCAAGCCGAAGCGCCGAGGGCGGCAATGTGGCGCTGATCCGTCGGCGACGCGCCTCGATTTCGCTCAGTCCGGCCTGGCACATCTGCCGCGCCTGCCCGGCATCACACAGCAAGGGCAATTGCCAGCTGGAGACACCGGCCTCGCCAAAAGTATCGCGAGCAAACACTTGCCCCGGCCGATACTCCGCACCGTCATCGACAAAGCTAAGTCGTAGATCACGCGGCAGATCGACCAGCGCTTCATCCGAGACCTCGATGGACGGGCTGCCCTCGACCTGCACGAGGTCTGCAACGTCAATCGATTGAAGCGAAATGCCCGCCGAGCGAAACACCAGCCCCGCCGCCCCAGCCACCATCCCAAATCCCATCACCGTCGATAGCGGCTCCAGCATGGCCCGCGGCGTCACCGGGCCCGGCGCGCTGTATCCTGCGACCAGATCATCCAGTCCCGACACATCCACTGGCGCAATGCCCGCCTCATCGCACACCTCGGAGACAATCGCGCTGACCGGTACCAGCCCCGCCCGGCCGTTCAGCCAATGCCCGGTGCGCCAATTCTCGCCATCCGCCCAGATATCACCGCGCGCCGGAAAGTCCGGCCACGGCCGAGCGTCATAGGCCCAGACATGGATAAGGTCCCTATCCACCATCGCCGCGCCATAGACTGGCGAGATCGGGTTTTCCGTTGTTGAGGTCTGAAAATGCGAGATCATCGCTTCCAGATAACGACGCTGAATCAAATCATCCCGCACCCCGTTCGAGCCATGCGGAAGGGCGCTCTCAGCGCTTTTGGGATCGACAAATACATTCGGCTGATTGCTGCCCAGATCGACACCTGGACAACCAATTTCCGTCAGCCAGATCGGCTTGCCCATTGGCGTCCAGCTGGTCGAATTTGCGGCGCGGATGCCTGCCGGACGGTCATGGTGAGGCTGCGACCACCAATTGACCAGATCCTTGTAACGCCACACCCAGGGCTCGCCATGTTGGGCATCGGTGATGGCCGTACGCACCTGCGCATCGCGATTTGATTCGGATGCATAATACCAGTCATAGCCCTCTCCGCCCGCCACATTGGACCGCAAATAATCCCGGTCCTGTACACGCGCATATTCGCTGGAATCCAGATGGCTATCCCCCGCTCGCCAATCCGATAGCGGCACATACCAGTCAATCGCCACGGCATCGATATTGGCATCGGCCCACAGCGGATCGAGATGAAAATGCTTCGCCCCGCCGCCTGGCTGATGGCCGGAATACTCGCTCCAGTCCGCTGCATAGGAGAGGCGCGTCTGCGCGCCCAGCAATTGCCGCGCCTGCGCGGCCAGAGTTTTCAAATGGCCGACCGCCGGATAAGCGCCGGCCGCATCGCGCACTATGGTCAGCGACACCATTTCCGAACCGATCAGAAATCCGTCCACTCCGCCCGCAGCCTGGGCCAGCGCCGCACAATGGAGAATAAAGCGATTGAGGCCCCAATCCGCGCCCGCTGCACAGCTCACCTGCCCGCCCGAAACCGTAAAATCCGCCGCTTCTGCCGAGCCGAAAAACGCCGCCACCTGCGCCGCGGCATTCGCGGTTTGGTCGACTGTGCCAGCCTGCCCCGGCCCTGGATCACAGCTAATCCGCCCGCGCCAGGGAAACGCTGCCTGCGCCGCCCCGCCCCACGGGTCTGGCAACACATTATCCTCGGGCACATCCATCAAAATGAAGGGGTAGAGCGTCACCGCCAGTCCGCGCGCCTTCAA
>JAQXCQ010000188.1 GCA_029251785.1 Maricaulis sp.
TGAAGACCACAAGCGGCGCGGGCTTTGTCTCGCGCCGTTTTTGTGTCGATATACCGAGATGACTTCTACCGATTACATCGTTGGCTATGGCAGCCTGCTTAATCGCTATAGCCGCGAGACCTATTCGGCGCTGACCGACCCGGTTATTCCCGTGATTGCGCACGGTTGGCGGCGGGGCTGGACGGTTCGGTATGGGGATGAGGGGGCGACGTATTGTGGGGTTCGTGCGGTGGCCGGGGCGCGATTGGTCGCGGCTCTGGTTCCCGCTGAGGTGACCCCTCAATTGCGTCACCGCGAGCGGGGTTATGTGTTTACCGAGGTGACGCGGTCAAGCTTGAGAGCAATCGATGCTCATTCCGGCCCCCTGCCCGAGGCGCGTTTTTGGATTGTGGTCAATCGACAGCAGGTATTGGCCGATGCGCGACACCCGGTGCCGCAATCTTATATCGACACCTGTCTTTTGGGGTGCCTCGAGATCGGCGGTGAGGCGATGGCCCTGGCGTTTATTCGCGACACCGAGCTTTGGGATGGTCACTGGCTCAATGACCGGCGTCATAATCCCACCCTCTACCCCCGTCATGCTCCTCTGGTGGCCGGGGATGCAGAACGGCTTGATGCCTTGCTGCACCAGACCGACGCCCTGCGTCACCGCGTTGAATGATTACGCCCAGCTGTCCAAGCGGTAAGGGTCTGTTCAGCAAGCAGTAATGCGCCTGTCATCCCGTCGTATATTTGCAGCCCTAATATGATATTTCGCGGCTCAGTGGGGAAGTATCGTGCAACAATCACTCATCATTCTGGATGATGTTCTGGACAATGCAGACGAAATTCGTCGCGCAGCCTTGTCGCTGGAATATCCGGAAAAATCCGCCAATGACATGTTTCCGGGACGCAATTCAGCGCGTCGAATTCGCATCAAACTGCTCGAGGATCTCGCCATGCGGGTGACCGGCGAACGCCTCGTCCCGACCTGCGATAATTATGGTTTGTGCCGGGTTGCCTTTGCCGGCGATCAGGGGCGTGGCGGAATACATGTCGATGAGTGCCACTGGTCGGGCATCTATTATCTCAGCGATGATGCGGACTGTGTTGGCGGCACCGATTTTTATCGACACCGGGAAACGGGTGCAGAGCACGCACCCTATTCCCACGAGCATTTAAGGCGGTGGGGCTATAATTCCTATGAGGACTTTACTTCCAAAGTCTCCGGTCCGCAGGCCAAGGATCCCAGCAAATGGGAGCACCTCATGCAGGTGCCGATGCGGTTCAATCGTCTTGTGCTGTTCAGGCCCTGGTTGTGGCATAATGCCGGGCCCGGATTTGGGTCAAATATGGAAAATGGGCGTCTGATCCACACACTGTTCTTCAATAATGCCGATGCGATGGCAGCTGCCTGATTATTCCGCTGCAGGAAGCGTAAAAAAGCGCACCTTTTCCAACTCGTCGTCAAATTGACCGCTCGGTGTTTTCTGCATCTGTTTCAACGTGCCGACAAACGCTTGGGCGGCTTGCATTGCCTCGGCATACAATGCCCGACGATCCTGCGTATCGCGCCCATTCTCGGGCGTTTTTTGACCGATCAAGAGCGACGGGAAAGCGAATTCCTCGGCCGGCTTGTGACATTCCCCGCGCCAGCTCCACTGCCCGCATTTGGGGTTGAACTCGTACAGATCGACAAATTTCCAACCGTGTTCTGCAAGAAATTCCACTGACCGGATGAGATAATCGATATCGTCACTGTCCATGGTCCAATGCAGGCTGACACGACACCATCCAGGCCTGACGCCCGCATTACCTGCCAGAACGGCCTTGCGTATGTGCCGGGTTTGCTCCGCATCTATGTCGAGCAGGTCATGACCATAGGGCCCCGCGCAGGAACAACCCGCCCGCGACTGGATCCCGAACAAATCATTCAGCAAAACAGTGACGAGGCGCGGGTGGATCACTCCGCCCCGCGGGTCATCAATATTGAACGAAACTATTCCGATGCGGGCCTGCGGGCATTGCGGCCCAAGCACATGAATTCGGTCATTGGATTGCCAACAATCAAAGGCCTGACGCAAGGCAGCATGCTCGCGCTGTTCAATGGTGGTCAGGCCGACTTCTGCTTGCAGCTGCAGAGCCAAGGCAGCGCGGACGACCTGCGGTACTCCCGGCGTTCCGGCGCTTTCTCGCGCCTCAACATCGTCAATGAAATCATGTCCGTCTTTCCAGACGTATTTCACCGTGCCGCCAGCGCTTTGTGTGGGTGGTAGATCTTCGCGATAAATGGCCCTGTCAAAGATAAGGACCCCACAGGCGCCCGGCCCGCCAACGAATTTATGGGGCGAAAAATACACCACATCGATCCGAGAATTGGGGTCATCATCCGGATGCATGTCGATCTTCAGATAGGGCGCACTCGCGGCGCAATCCAGGCAAAGTATCGCGCCATGCGCGTGCAGCAATCGCGCCAGCGCGGGAATATCGGTTTTTACGCCCGTGACGTTTGACGCGGCGCTAAATGCACCCAATTTTATCCGGCCGACATGGTCTGGATTACACAATTCACGTTGCAATTGCTCCAGATCGATTTGCCCATCTGCCGTCAGACCGATTGACACCACTTCGGCGAGGCTTTCGCGCCAGGACAATTCGTTGGAATGGTGCTCATAGGGTCCGATGAAGACCACTGGTCCCCGCGCCTGCAAAGAGGCATCGACGACTTCCCGCCCGCGTGGCCCCAATTCTCCCGATACCGCGCTGAACACCTGCTCTCGGCTATTGGGCGGGAGTGCCACGCCCAATATCTCCTGGAGCTTGTGGACCGCGCTGGTTGCCCCTGCACCGCAGGCGATCAAGCAATCATTCGGGCCGGCATTGACCGCCGATTTGATGGTGGCCTCAGCGTGACGCAGCCATTGCCCGGTCGACCGACCGGTGGCGCTGTCCTGCGTGTGGGGGTTGGCATAAATGCTGGCCAGGCGCTGCATTTGCTGCTCGATCAATAGCAAATTTCTGCCCGAGGCTGTGTAGTCGGCATACAATAAGGGCCGATCGCCAAACGGCGTTTGCAATATTGCATCATGACCAATCATGGACTGGCGAATATCGGAAAGTGTGGTCGATTGCTGGGTCATGTTGAACAGGAGGCTCTATCTCGATTGATTTGCCGCCCATTTGAACACCAATTGCGCGCTCATTATCACCAATTATCGCTTTATTATTCCGTCTAGTGATGAGATAATATCTAAATTATTGGAGATTTGTAGTGTTTGACGCTCATGACAGACAAATTTTGCGCGCGATTCAGCTGGATAGCGATCGGACGATTCAGGACATTGCCGACTTAATCGGCCTGAGCGCAACGCCTACCGCGCGACGGATCAAACGCCTCACTGATGAAGGCGTAATCAAGAAGAGCGTCACCCTGCTGGACCCCGAGGCATTGGGATTGGACGCAACGCTGTTCATTTTCGTCCGAACCAGCCATCACGATGCGGAGTGGCTCGAAGACTTTGCCACGGGCGTTCAGCGGATGCCTGAAGTTGTCGAATTTTATCGCATGAGTGGCGATGTGGACTATCTGATCAAGCTTTGTCTGCCCGACATTCGTGATTATGACGCCTTTTACAAGAAGCTGATCGCAATCGCGCCATTGTCGGATGTCAGTGCCAGCTTTGCGATGGAAGCTATTAAAAACACGACCGAATTGCCGGTATAATACGCCGAGAAATCACACACGTTTGGTTTTGAAGCAGAACATTCAAGACGCAAAACAAGCCAGCTTCAACGTCCTTTAACGCTCATCAGGTATCGATAACCATAAAGGTTAGGAACGATATTCATGGTTTGGGCGTTTGCAGACAAATTAGCGGGAGCAGATCCAACCAAGGATCTGGAATTTGCTATTCGCGCACGCGTGGCGCTGGCAATCTGTGTTGCGACGGTATTGAGCGGCATTGGTATTGAATTCACGGTCTTTGCTTCCAACCCGAACGCGACACTCGACCCGACCGGGTTTATCACTGCAGGCTTAACCTTCGTCATTACCTGCGTCGGCATTAGTTTACGCCGACCGGGATATGTGCTCGCTGCGATCTGTGTGACAGTCCTGGTCGCCCTGACCTGGGCGAGTTGGCTCAATCGCGGAATTTACGCGCCAGCCCTTGTATTTCTCCCCGGCCTTATCACCAGCGTCTATTTCGTATTCGGCATCCGGGCGACGCTGCTTTTCGCCGCTCCGATGCTGGGCCTGCTCTACTGGGTCACCCATTTGAGCACGCAATATGCTGCCGATGACGCACGTGTGAGCCTTGAAGCCATTGTGCCTATGATGACGTTGCAATCGTTTCTGGTATGCGTCCTGACGGTGCTGGTGAGCACGACATTTCGATCGGCCGTATCAGACGCCCGGCTGCAATTGCAAAAATCGAATGAAAACTTGGAAGAGGCATTGCGTAATGCGAGCAGTGCGAATGCCAGCAAATCACAGTTTCTGGCCAATATCAGTCATGAATTCCGAACCCCGTTAAACGGGGTTTTGGGTATGATATTGGTTTTGAAAAATGAAAAAGACTTTCCCGCGCACTACAAGCAACATCTCGATATCATCGAGGAATCTGGACATGACCTTTTAACCCTGCTGTCCAATGTTCTGGAGTTTGCGACCGAACAAAACGGCAATTCACCCGTCCAGGCTGTTGGCTATTGCCCCGACCAATTGGTCCGAGAAGCGCAATGTAAATGGGCCCCTGCAGCCCTTGGGAAAAACCTCACCTTGTCTGTGGAGGATGGAGACACGATTCCGGTCAAATTGCTCGGCGACCCGGATCGTCTGGCGCGGGCCCTCGACAATCTGATCGCGAATGCCGTCAAATTTACCGAGCGCGGCCGAATAACCCTGAAGGTGGACCAGCGCGCCGAGGGCCCTGAGACCACAATGACAACCCGAATTTCGGTCACGGATTCGGGCATTGGGATACCGGAATCCGAGCGTGAAAAAATATTCGCACCCTTCAATCAACTCGACTCCAGCAGTAGCCGCCGATACGGCGGCTCCGGCATCGGCCTGACGACGAGCCAGAAACTGATGGCGGACATGAAGGGTGAGGTTGAACTCGACAGCACGCCCGGACTGGGATCCCGCTTCACGCTGATTATTTGCGATCCGGTCTGCGAGGATAGTCGACTTGTCGCCGTCGACGCCAAACCCGACCTCGCCCTGCAGGAGCCCAAATCGAGCAATCGCGTTCTGATTGTCGATGACGATGACACCAATCGAGCGGTCCTGCAGGCACTTCTGATCCAAAGCTTCCCGGATCAAAATCTCGAGATCATCGAAGCCGAATCCGGCCACGAAGCGATTGACCGGGTCAAAAACCAGCGATTTGACCTGGTATTCATGGATATCCAGATGCCTGGCATGGATGGCATCACCGCCCTGCGGCAAATCCAGATCCAACCGGCCGGGGCGAAACTACCCGTCATCGCTGTCACCGCCCGGGTAATGCCCGGCGACCGGCAGAATATGTTGGGTGTCGGCTTTTGCGAATATCTGCCAAAACCGATTAATCGCGCAACGCTTGAAACCGTTTTTCTCCAGGCCCTCGCCCCGACCACAAATTTGGAGAAAACTGCGACAGAGCATGACCCGGCCTTCGGTACCCGCTAGGCAATTTTCCTTGCCAGTATTTTAACTTTCGGCGCTGATCCGTCGACTGTGCGCGCAGAAACCAGAGATCAATTATTTGATGGGGGCATGTTCACCGATGTCGATAGTTATGAATGTCACGTTCAAGGCGCAGGACGACAAATACCAAACCCTTTACGACACACTTGTCGCGATCCTGCCGGACACAGCCGCACGAGATGGGGCCGAACTGATATCGTGCGCGGCCAATCCTGAAGATAAATCGTTTGAGATACACGAAGTCTGGGACACGATCGAAAACCAACAAGCCTATTTGCAATGGCGCACAGACCGGGGCGATGTGGATGCTCTGGTCGCGTTGTTGCGAGAACCACCGACTTTCGATTTGCGCGAACATCTGAGCTATTAGGCCCGGTCTTCTCTGGCCCTGCCGCCGTTGCGGATAGGGTCACAGACAATCACGCTCACATGATCCCCACCACATCCAGCACCACCGTGTAGTGAAGGACCGAAGCCGTGAGCACGAAACCGTGCCAGATGGCGCGATTAAACGGCCAACTCTTCTGGCGATAGATCAGCACGCCAAATGTGTAGACCAGCCCGCCGCCAACCATCATGGCAAAGGCGTAGGTGGAGAGCGCCTGATAGATCGGGATGATGGCGATCAGGGCGACCCAGGACTGGCCCAGATAAAGAGCGATGGACAGCCAGCGATTGCTCAGCGGGAAGAACAGCTTGATCACCACGCCAATCACCGCGATGACCCAGACACTGACCGCCAGGCCGATCCCCAGCGTGCCGCCGATGCCGATCAGCGAGATCGGCGTATAGGTGCCGGCGATCATCAGGAAGATGGCACCGTGATCCAGTCGTCGCAGAACGGCTTTGATACCGGCATGGGTGGTGGTGTTGTAGGCGGCGGAAAACCCGAAGGTCATTAGCAGGCCGATGGAATAGACGATCAGGGCAATGCGGCTGGCCAAGCTGATTGTCTCCGGGGCCAGCAGGTGCAAAGCGATGACACCGACCAGCGCCGCGCTGACGCCGAGGGCGTGGACGATGGCATCGGCGATATATTCGCCCCGCGTCTCGATGACGGCTTGATGATTATGGCTCACGGGACAGGTTCCTCATTTCGATGCCTTTGATTTGGCGTCCGACGCGCTCAATTGCTCATCATCAACGGCACGACCCTGCCACTCGGAGACATGCTGCGAGACCGGCACCGCGTTCGCGTAAAAGCGAAATTTGACCCCGGCAATGCTCTCAGGCGCATCGCAGATCTCGCCGGTCTTGGCGTGCTCGCGTCGTAAGGCGTTGAGCGCGCTCTCACGCCCCTCGCGCAATTCTTCAAGGCGCGCTTTCACCCCGTCAGACAGATCGGACATTGTCGCCTCATTTCCAGTAATCTGATGCACTGCATCACGCTTGAAATCGTCGCTATATTGGCTCCTGACAATAAACGCCTCCTTGCCTCAAAATTAGCCAGGAAGGTGTCTGCAAATCTAGGGGCTATTCAGTCAGTTCATCGTCAACATCCAATAAGGTGGTGGTCGTCATGCAAGAATTGATCGACCTCGGACATCGGTTCCTGACCGGATTCTTCAACCCGCATCGACTGATGGTGAAGTCAGGCGTTGTGCTGGTAGCGCTTGGCGTGGGCGGCGTTGGGACCCGTAGGTTTATCAGCGCGGTCGGGGCCGAAAACCGCCGAGCCTGCAGCCCGCTTCACTAATAAACCAGATGGGCGGTCAGATTATTGGACTCCGGCAAGATATTGAGCAATTCCCGCGGATAGCCCAAATAGTCCCGGTCGTCCGGGTCAAAGTCTCCATCGGGGAAATTGAGGTAAATTGTGCCTGTTCCACGCCATTTGGCGCCTTCCACAATCCACGCGGTCCAATTGTGTTGTACCTGGCTCATGCTTCGATAGGAATTTGATGATGAATTGGTCCAGTCGATTTTCGCCAGGGGCATATAAACAACGCCTTGGATATCAATCAGACTATCCCTGATCCTGTTATTATCACTATCGTTTAATCCTAGTATGGCCATGCCTGCAAGCTCACCCTCGGTGGGTGCGGATAGGATCAGCTGCGAATCTTTCCATTCAAAGCTGACGTTGTCTGCAAACACAAGTGTTACGCCATCCCCAACGATTTCGGCTCCGCGGAATTTGACATTGCCATGGAAAAAATAGGTGCCGGGTAGAAAGCGGGTGTCTGCCCGAATTTCGAAACGCCCGCAAAAGGCACCTGGCGACAACACAGTGCCATCGTCCTCGATAATAGTACCGCTATGATTTCCATTGGAATTTCTACCCCCTCTGCCCCTTCTGCCACCGCGACCACGCGTGCGGCCCTGACTTTCATCAGAATTGCCGCTCACACATTCACCCGCTAGCTCCATGGCTCGATGCACGATGTTGTGTCCGATGGGGTCCGCGATGACATAGGCATTCAAGAACACGCCCGAGGGAATGTTGTCTGTCAGAGAACCGCGGCAATGGTCCTCGTCAATTCCGGCATGGTGCCCACCGCCCACGGTCTGCACCATCCGGGCATTGAGAACATTTGTGCAGGAGTGGAGGTCCACAACATCGAAAGAATGATCGGAGTTACCGTAGAAATGACAATTTGGTGCTTCGATCTTCACATCATCATGCAGCTCAATTGTGTGCGCACGATGCTCATCCATCGACATCCAACAACCGTCTCCCCACACCCGAGACGTGGTCGCGGCGGCACGTGCCGTGACTGCCATATTGTCTATACCGATAATCCCAAGAAATATGGTGGGTTGAGTGAGGCTCGCATGGGCCGTCAGTGTCGGATTTTGCCGGTTGCGATCCCAAGCCCAGTTAACGGCTGCGGGGGTTGATAGCTCCACGCTGACCGCCTCAAAAAAGTCGACGGCTGACTGCATCCTCTCGGGTTCGGTCCCATCCACGGAAACGCCAGCCAAAACGGCACCGTCGAGGAGTGCCTGCAGCTTTTGCTCTGTGCTGAGACGCAAGGAAATATCGACCACACCACCGGTAGAGGCGATAAGGATCGGCGCCAAAAAAGCTACAATCAGCGCAACATTCCCGCGGGTTTTTTGAAGATAGTGGGACCAGGTTGTACGAAGATTCGGCATGGGTGATTCACTTGTCAGCAAGTGTGTTATTGAAAACCCCGAAGGCGCTGCCGCCCAAGAATATCTATTCACCCGGGGTGATTTGAAACAGGCTTAGCGCATTAATCAACCAAAATAATTAACAAAAAGACCGCCAACCAATTCTCCATGACAAGTGAGAGATGAATAGCCCCGAGATTTGTAGACACCTTCCTGGCTAATTTTGAGGCAAGGAGGCCGTCATGGGCAGGAGCCAATATAGCGACGATTTCAAGCGTGATGCGGTGCATCAGATCAAGGTCCGGGGCTATCCGGTTCGGGAAGTTTCGGCGCGTCTGGGCGTCAGCACACATACTTTGTACAAGTGGATGAAGGTGTTTGCTGGTCCGCCGCCATCGGTCCCAGGGGCTGATCACGAGGCTGAGAACCGGCGTCTCAAGCGCGAGCTGACACGGGTGACCGAGGAGCGTGACATCTTAAACTGAGGCGGGTCAGCAAACGATCCGGGGGATCGTTTGCCCGACGAAGGCCGCCGCGTACTTCGCGCAGCATGTAAAGTGAAGTACGCGTTTATTGATGGCCATCGCGACCCGTTCTCGGTGCGAGCAATGTGCCGTTGCCTGGGGCTTCATCACAGTGGCTTTTATGCCTGGCTGAAGAACCCTTTTTGTCGACGCGCACGTGAAGACAAGCGCCAGACCGAACTGATCGCAACGGCCTGGAAGGACAGCAACAAGGTCTACGGTTATCGCAAGCTGCATGACGATCTGCTGGATATGGGAGAGACGTGCTGCCCCAACCGCGTGGCCAGACTGTCTCGTCTGGCGGGCATCCGTGCGCAGATTGGCTATAAGAACAAGCCGGGCAGTTATGGCGGCAAGCCTTCTGTGGCCGTCGACAACACGCTGGATCGTCAATTTGATGTGGACGAGCCGGATCGCGCCTGGGTATCCGACATCACCTATATCAGAACACAGGAAGGGTTTTTGTATCTGGCCGTTGTCATCGATTTGTACTCGCGCCGCATCCTCGGCTGGGCGACACAATCACGTCAGCCTTCAGATCTGGTTTTGCAGGCGCTGTTGATGGCGGTCTGGCGGCGAAAGCCTCGACACAAGGTTCTCATCCACACCGATCAGGGTTCACAATATACCAGCCGTGACTGGGCTGCATTCCTTCGGGCTCATCATCTGGAACACTCGATGAGCCGGCGCGGGAACTGTCACGACAACGCGGTTGCCGAAAGCTTCTTCAACCTGCTCAAGCGCGAGCGCATTCGTCGCCGAAGCTATAAAACAGGGCAAGATGCCAGGCACGACATCTTCGACTACATCGAGATGTTCTATAATCCAAAGCGCAAACATGTCAGAAACGGGATGCTGTCGCCCGTCGACTTCGAAAACAGACAGCAAAAGATCAACGAGGGCGTCTAGGAAACTCGGGGCTATTCACCCTGATATTTTATTGTCAATTGATGTTGTCGCTATGTCGCCGGGAAGCGATGAAGCCCTTCTAGCATTGTCATCCCGCTAGTATTACGGTCGCGGGATAATATCCAACCGATAAACCGCTCCACAAATTCAACGATCAAATTCATGGAAACGAACGATGATATCCTTCACCGATATGAATCGGTATCGTTTGAAAGTGTTCATCGGCCCATCCTGCATCGCCTGCCAAAGCGTCAGTTAAAAATAATAGATATTGGTTCTGGGTCCGGGCGAGATTCTGGCTATTTGGCGAGACAAGGTCATTGTGTTCGCGCTGTTGAACCGAACGCCCATTATCGAACCGAAGCAGCGAGACTTCATCCATCCCCGTTGATTGATTGGGCTGATGACAGACTACCGAATCTCGCAAAGACCGTTCAACAGAACGAGCGCTATGATATCGTCTTGATTTCAGCGGTATGGATGCACCTTGATCAGGATGAACGCTGCATCGCTATGCCAATAGTGGCAGGTCTGCTTAACCCAACTGGATTGCTGGTCATTACTCTTCGGCACGGTTCAAAATCTAGGCCGTTGAGAATGTTCGAAGTGTCTAGTCCCGAGACGAAGGCTCTTGCCGCCGCATAAAACTTGAAATGTGCAATCGATGATACGCGGAACTCCATTCAGACATCTAACAGAAGTCTTGGCGTTACATGGTCATATCTGGCGTTTCATCATGACAACGCGTCGCCAGCTACCCGTCTTCCATCATCATCCCGATACGAAGTTGGTTGACTAGTCGGGCACCCAAGTCCACGGCCTGCAACGGATCAATGCCATAGATTGGGCGATCAATGTTGGTGTCACCGTCGATAAGTATCGTCACCTGACATTCTGCTGGTTCATCGGTATTGACCCATGGAAGAGGTTTGACGGTGAATTCAAATTTTACTTCGTTGCCGTGTGGTTTCACTTTGGTCAGGCAGCTGCCGGATATGCTTCCCGTGCATTCAAATGGTTTGTGATCTGTCATGGAAACATCCTTCGAATTATCTCTAAATTCCTGACGCCCAATTATCAATTTCCGGTCAGACCTTCACCAGCTTCTTGATCCGCTTCACCACATCACCAATCAGCTTCTCCGGATCAGCACCAATAGCCACAGCAACGGCATAAAACTCAATCACATCGATGCGGCGAACATTGTTCTCAACCTGTGACACCCATGGCTGAGGCTTGTTTAACATCTTCGCCAGCTGAACTTGTGTCACACCGGCGTCCATACGGGCCTTCACCAGTATCTTGATCATCTCGGCACTGGCACTGGCTGATACCGTCTTGGTCATCGCGGCAGAAAAGGCGGCCATGCCTACCGACTCAGCTCACCCGCCTTGCCTGTGATTTCTTCGAAATTCCCCGCAGACAATTGTCAGGCGAGCAGCCGACGATCTGATCGATCACAAATTCCGCATTATGGCTCTTCCACAAGCCTCACCATTTGAGGTTATTTGACAAGGCCCTTATGTGTAATAGGTTGCATAAACAGCACAAGAACATTACAAGAACCTCTTCTTCAAATTCCCGATTCGAAACTAAAAGCACTATGTCCGATTATTATGAAATTGATTTCCTTGGCGTCGACTCTCCCAAGAGTGGGGACGCGATCACGATTCGTTATCAGATCGGGGACGAGGTTAGCATTCACGTTGTAGATGGTGGCTTTCAATTAACTGGAGACAAGATTGTTGAGCATATCAACGCTCACTACGGCGCGCCCAATCGGATCGATCATGTGGTGGTGACTCATCCAGATCAGGACCATTGTGGAGGTCTTAGAACAGTTTTAAAAGAATTTGATATTGGCACTCTCTGGATGATCCGTCCTTGGGATTACACAAGCGATCTTATTGGTCGGATTGCGCGTTTTGCAAACGAAGAAAACTTAGCAAGGCGGCTTAAAGAGGTTTACCCAAATATCGCGGCGCTCGAGGAGTTTGTCCGTCGTCAGATAAAATGGAACACGTGAGCGCCTGAGTTATTGGAGGCTCTGGTTCGTTGTGTGGTTGATTATGCAGCTTGCCTTTGATGATGCAAGCGGCGCTGTTTCATCGTGTGGTGTTTGATCCTTCTCCTTTCTCTCAAGATTGATTTGTCCCGTTCGAAGTAGACGTCTGCGGGCGTGACGTTGGAGAGGCTCTCGTGGTAGCGGCGGTGATTATAATGCTCAACGAAGGCCTTGATTTGATGCTCGAGCTGACCCGGCAGGTAGTAGTTTTCT
>JAQXCQ010000197.1 GCA_029251785.1 Maricaulis sp.
GCGACCATCGGTCATGACGATCAGCGGATTGACTTCCAGAAGGCTCATATCCTTCTCGTCAAACGCCTTGTAGAGCAGCTTGGAGAGGTAGGACATGTCGACCCGGGCTGCGCCGGACAGGGCCAGCGCATCGGAAATTTCCTCGGCATCCGCATCAGTCACGCCGGTCAGCGGATCGATATCGATGGTCAAGATCTTCTCGGGTGTCTCTTCGGCAACCGCCTCGATATCCATACCGCCCTCGGTGGAGACGACGAAGGACACTTTCCCAGTTTCACGATTGACCAGCAGCGACAGATACAGCTCGGTCTCAATGTCAGCGCCATCCTCGATGTAGAGACGATTAACCTGCTTGCCGACCGGGCCGGTCTGGTGTGTGACCAGCGTATTGCCCAGCATCTCTTTCGCGTGCGACAGCACTTCATCCTTCGAGAAGGCGAGGCGCACACCGCCCTTTGAGCCCTCGGGCAATTCCTTGAAGGTACCCTTGCCGCGACCGCCCGCATGGATTTGCGACTTCACCACCCACAGCGGGCCGGGAAGCTGGTCAACCGCTGCGGCGATATCGTCGAGCGAAAAGATCGCGACGCCATCGGACACAGGTGCGCCAAAGGATTTCAGAACGGCTTTCGCCTGGTGTTCGTGGATATTCATGTGAGGGGCCTCGCAGGAGGGAGAGATAAGGACGGAAAAGGCCGAGAACTACTCGCCTTATAACACCGGTCGCTTACAGCGCAACCGGGGGCCAAGGCGGTGAATTCAGTCAGATATGGATGGCATCAGGCTCGTCTTCACTGGGCTCCCAGCGCTGACGTATTTTTAGAAGCGAATAGGGCGTGACCTTGCCAGGCAACGCTGTCTCCTCGCCGACGATCTTCCCACTCATATAGCGGACCCCCGTCGACAGGGCCGCATTGAAGACTTCGTAATCATCAACATCGGTGAAATACGTCTCTGCACCCAGCAATTGGGCTGAGGTGACCAGCTCATAGATGGCAGTAACATCCTCGTCGCGCACGCCATTCTGATTGATCCGCCAGGGTATTTCCGCACCAAAAAGATCAATGCCACAGCCTTCAAATCGCTTCAGATCACGGTCGGCAAAGTCCAGCTTGGCGAGCAAATTGGACCCAAAGCCCTTCATCGAGCGGAATAGCTCCTGCATCTGCATCACCGGTGCGCCCGGCGGAATTCCGTCAATGCGGAAGAAGAAAAACTTCCGCAGCTTTTGCGGCACCGACTGCAGGATCGAGAAATACGAGACCCGGTCCGACACTTTTGCGATCGTATCGTAATGCACCGGGATGCCGATTGCGCAGGTCATCTTCTTGGCAAATTGTTGTTGGAAGGCGCGTTGCGCCGCGATCGCAACTGCCCGGTCCAATTCACGGATAACCTCCGTATTTTCCGAACCCAGCAAGGTGTCACGACCATATAGAACCTCACCCCGATATGTCCGCCGGGCCAGGCAAAAATTCACGGACCGAACATTCTGGCGCGCATCCCAGCAGGGTTTAAAGACAATATCATCCCATTGCGCACCGCTTTCGGTGAAAACCGCTTTTGGCAAAGACGGCACATCCGGCTTTTTCTCGATCGGCGCCGCCTCGGTCCAGCGCGGGGCTTGCGTGTTTGGCTTGCGGCTTGCCGCATGCTTCCAGCCCTCACCGCTATCGCTTTGCGCGACCGCGTGACGGGTTTTTTGCCAACGTGCGTCACGCTTGTCGGACTCGGATATTTCTTTTTCCTGCTCGGTCCAGTCCGGCTCAGACACAGCGGAAGCGGTCGAGCCCAGGGCCTTTTGTTTAATGGACCGATCTGGCGGCCGCCGCCGCCTCAAACGGGTCTCAGGCACCGGCGCTTCGACCTCTGATGGGTCGGGCGACGGCGTTCGCATATCCGCCAGTTTTCCGTCGCCGGAATGGGTTTCATCCAGTTCCTCGCCATCATCATCCAGCGCGTCCGAAGTTTCGTCCATCGGTACTGAGGTCGAAACAATCGACATAAACTCGGCGGGAGAAATGGAGCGCGCTTCGGCTTCGATTTTCAACTGTCGAGGGACTTTATCGCCCAGGAAGAACACATTCAGCGCAAGGGAGATTTCCTCCACCTTGTCCGCAGCCTCATCCCCCTCCAATTCGGAGAAGATGATCATGAAGCCGCCTTTACAGCGCAGCAATACGTCATTCTCGCCTAGCCGACGTTCAATAAATTTGGCACCGGTATCGTAGATTTTTGACCGCAGCGACGCCCAATCTCCGCCGGCCTGGCCTTTGACCATATCCAGATTCACCCATTTGAACTGACCCATCTCAACGGTGTCGCGTTCGGTCAGGACATCTCTCAGTTTTTTCTGGACGTCTATATTCATCAACTAGCAGGCAATCTGGACAACTGGCACCAAGTATTCGGTGCAAGATACTAGTCAGACATATATTGAAAAATCGTGAGTCAGATCCGACCGGCGCTACCGTAATGTTGCGGCGATAGCGCCATCCACCGACAGGGCCCCGCCCCCGCGCACCATCAAATAGAAGGATAGCGCACCAAAAACCACAATGCTGGTCCACGCATAGGGCGCGACCCACCAGGCGAAAGTTGCACTGGCGAGGACCAGCGCCAGCCCGACCAATCGTGTCAAAAACCCAATTGTCAAAAGCAGGGCCGCCAATTGCGCTCCCCAGACCGCGAATAGCGCGATCTGGTCAGCCGATATCACCGGGATCGCCCAGCGCGCCGCCGTTTGGATGGCCTCCGGGACAACATCAGGCCACTCCCCGGCATTGGCCCGGCCCCAAAACCAGAGCCCCGGCACCAGTGACAGACGGATTACACCGCCGACAATCCAGTCCGGCATGAATCGGTCATGGTTTCCCGACGTCGCCATTCTTCCCCCCTACGCACCCACGCCGCAAGGCGCCGGTTAACGATCTTAGCATGCCCAGAAGGAGCTTTTTTGGCAATGCAGTGCAACTAGCGGGAGAAAATCTTGCCCAAGACATGATCCGCTGAAATGCGTCCTGGGCCCTGAACGGCGAGATAGATTGCCAATACGGCCCAAACAGAATGCGTCGCCCACCAGGCTTCAGGGAAGACAAAAATTTGGATAACCAGGGTCATGGCCAAAATTCCCAACGCAGACAGGCGGGTAAACAGGCCCATAACCAGCAAGATCGGCAAGACAAACTCACCCAGCGTCGCCAGCCACGCCGAAACATTTGCGGGCAGGAGAGGCAGGGCGAAGTCATTTTCAAACAATGTGATGGTCGAGGATTTCAACTCCAGGGGGAATTCCGGAAGACGCAACCTTGCGCGCTCGATGGGAAAATCGGTCACATGCTCATTGGTCACCAACTCGGTGTATGAAAACAGTTTCGCCACTTCGACCTTGGTCAGGAGCGAGCGCCAAAAAATCCCCGCCAGCGATAAACGCGCCAGGAGTGGCAAAAAATCTCGCCCCGCATACTGACGCATGATCCTGAATACCATCCGGTACAGGATCCGAATTCGCCTTGGTGTGAGCGCCTGAGTCATTTGACAAATATCCCGTGTGACAGCCCAAAACCAAAGGCGGCGGCCGGAACAAAATCCGGCTCTGCGCGTGTGCCCGCTTCTGAAGCTGTTTCCAATGTGGCCCCACCGATCAATTGCGCAAAAAACGCAGCGCTACCAATTGTCAGGGCATGATGATGAACCTCGCCACGTGAACGCCAGATCAAGGACGCATCTGTCGTAGGGATGAGGTTAATTGAGCGCGGTTTTGAATCGTAACGATTGCTGCGCCAGATCGCATAGGCGGGCCATTCAGAGGTCAACAAGCTCGCGCTTTGCACCACATTCAGTGTCAATTGCGGCAAGTCTTCCGGATTCATCGCCCCGATCTGATCCGGCGTCAGGACGGCTTCATCAATTGCGTGATGCGCCTCAAGCCAGGCTCGATCCAGTCGCGCAATATCCGTTAGATAAACCAGCTCGGCCGCCGGCGAATAGGCGGCGATATGGTCAGCAAACCCTTCGCCATAAAATGTCATGTTCGGTACATTGGGTGGCGTATTCCCCCAATACGCACGTGCCATTGTCGTGAAGAAATTCTCTCCGACCAGCCGCAACACGCTGGGATAGGCAGCCTTGAGCACGTCGATCGATGCGCGCACCACATTATTTCGGTAGACCGAAAATCGCGATAACTGATCCGGATCATCCAGATATGGCGACAGGGCCGTTGCATCACCGGTTTTTAGAGCTGCAGCAAACTCAAAATGATAACGATCAGGCATTAAGCGCCGCCTTGGGCCGCAGGGCGTCTAGCATGGATTGCGCACGGTCGCGTTCGTCCAATAACGTGTCAAAGGCCGGGATGTCACTGTCGCGCTCGATCAGCGTCGGCACCCGACCGGTCAGGGTCAGGGTCTGCTGATACAGGGACCAAACCGGCTCGCTGACCGGCGTATTGTGCGTATCAATCAGCAAGTCATCGCCCAGCGCCTCGTCCGCCTTGAACCCGGCCAGATGAATTTCTCCGACCTGCTCAACGGGAAAGTCCCGCAAATAATCCATTGCATCAAACCCCAGATTATTGGCGCTGACATGAACATTATTGACGTCCAGCAACAGGCCACACCCGGTTTGCGCCGCGATTTCTGTCAAAAATTCCGTCTCCGGAATATCGGTTCGAAACGGCATGTAATGAGACGGGTTTTCTAACAAGATCTGACGCCCCAGCGCCTCCTGTACCTGGTCAATATGGCCGGTGAAACGCGCCAGGCTGGTCTTGTTCAGCAAGGGCGGCAACAGATCAGGAAAATACGTTCCGTCCAAAACCGACCACGCCATATGCTCGGAAACCAGGGCGGGTTGATAACGATCCACCAATACCTTTAAACGGGACAGATGCGATTTATCTACCGGATCAGAACCACCGAGAGATAGCCCGATCCCGTGAATAGAAAGCGGATGCTGGGCGCGAATGGCTTCCAGCCACGCGAGACGCGGCCCGCCTGCAGCCATAAAATTCTCGGCGTGAACCTCGAACCAGAGGCCACTCGCACGCGCATCCAGAGCCGAACGAAAATGCTCCGGCTTCAGGCCGAGGCCTGCTGAGGGGGACAGTACAGGGAGCGACATGCAAGCGACCTCCAACCCTGCAATCGGGACAGCGATTGCAGGGTATTTCGAGGAATATTTAGCCGCGTTCGATTTCAGTCAGCGAACCGGGACCGTAAGGGGTCTGGATGGATTCGCATGTACCTTCAGGAACATAGGTCCAGGCATTGCCTTGATAATCGACCGTCGATGTACCCTGACAGGAAGTACCCGGCCCGGCCGCGCAATCATTTTCACCGGCAAGCGCAATACCGTAGCAACGCTCTTGAGCATCGTCCGCCGAAGCGACATTGGTCGTCGCCATTGCAGCGGCACCGGCGAGAGAGAGTGCCAGAGCGGATGCGGCGGCTGCGACGACTTTGGTTTCGTTTTTCATGCGGATAGTCTCCTTGATGACTCGAAAATTTCAGACGGCAAATACACGTCAGTTGATAGTGAGAACGCATCGATCCCGTCAAAGGGGGAATATCCGGGACCGATGAGCTGAACCATACACGCCCCAGTTTTCATGGCTATTCACAGAGCGGTTTCAGTCGATAACCTTCGCGTTATCACCTGTGCTTTACACGTTACCGATTTGTGAGATTCGCCAGACTAATTTCCACATCACGCACGGTATCCCCTGTCTCACCACGGATTTCCAGGCTCACATTGCCTTGCTCCCAGTCCACCATCACCGCGCCGTAATTAATCGGCGCATACATTTCGCCGATACGATGCGGGCCGGGCTCATTGTTTTCATCCGCAAAAGACATGTTCAGCGCCGACGAGGTAATCTCATACAGCGGGTAGCCGATCACATCTTCGCGCACATAAAGGCCGGAGGAGTGCCGGTCGCCCGACAACATCACCACACCTTCGGCGCCGGAAGCGGCAATCGTCTCATACAAGCGGTCGCGCTCATGCGGCATGGTCCGCCAGGCTTCCCAGCCATGACCGTCCGCATGCACCTGGATCGACGACACCAGCAGGCGTAGATCCGCCGGCTTAGCCAATTCTTCCGCCAGCCACGCCCATTGCACATCGCCCAGCATCGAAACCGACGTATCCGTGGTTGGTACATAGCGCTCACGACCCACAGCGCCGCGCTCGTCGGTC
Organism: Maricaulis sp.; assembly: GCA_029251785.1. Taxonomy (GTDB): domain Bacteria; phylum Pseudomonadota; class Alphaproteobacteria; order Caulobacterales; family Maricaulaceae; genus Maricaulis. Next base: position 6,202 of record JAQXCQ010000197.1, read on the forward strand.
GGCATCAGCGCGCCGCGGAAATAACGCGTATCGAGCAGGATGATCTGCACGCGTTGACCCTCCGGGCCATATGTTCGGCTGTCATAAACACCGGGACGCGAGCGACGCACATCATCAGCGGGCGCACGCCAGAATTCCAGGAACAGCTCCTCGGCAAAACCGCGGAACGGAAAGTTTTCGCCAAAATCATTCATCCCGAAATCATGATCGTCCCAGGTCGCAAGCATCGGTGTCGAGGCGCGAAACCGGCCAAATTCCGGAGCTGCGGCAAGGTCCGCATAGGCCTCACGCAATTCCGGCAGGGTTGCATCCCAGCGGCGCGCATCGCCATACACATTATCGCCGACATACAAGAACAGATCCGCTTCCTCGCCACTGATCTGGTCCAGCATGGCCAGATCCCAGTCACCGCGATGGCAAGAGCCAAACATGATCTGCGTCAACACCGCATCGCTGGCCGGTTCGGCCGCACCATCCGGGGCTTGCGGCCGCGACACATCCAGTTGGGCGTAATAGGGAGCCAGGGCGTCAACCACATTGGTCGGAGCAGTTTGTGTCACACTGCTCACATCCTCCTGACAAGCTGCCAGGCCGAGAAGGCTGCCCGCTAATATCCAGTTCCGCATCATATTCTCCCTGCCAATCGCTCATCCACAAGCCAGCCGATCGAGCCGGTCATCAGAGCGATAATTTATGGGTTTGGCAGGTCTATATTGACCGCTAGCCACCCCCCTCAATCAGAAGGTGAAGAGGTGTGACCACGCAGTCAATACCGCAACGTTGAAAGCCCTCCGCTATTGTGCGGAGCTCGTCTCGTCGGCAAGCGCCAAAAATTGCATCGGCATGCCGCCAATATCGATCCGCACAATCGTGCCGCTTTCCGTATCGACGAAAATGTCATTGGCCGGCGATCCGCCTCGCTGCTCAATGCGCACGGTCTGGAAAGTGCCCGCCGGTGTCTCCACCTCAACAGCTTCCACCGCCGAAAACGTGACATCCTCAGTCCCGCCACTCATTGGTGAAAACCAGGTGTAGGAAAAGCGCTCGCCCACCTGCATCGAGGCCACCGCGGCAAACACAAATGTGGTCGCCCGGGCCCAGGCATTGACCGGCAATTCCGCTTCAAAATCACGATTGGCATCTGGCTGCCCCGGCATGGAGCGCTGCATGCTGCCGTGCACGCGGGCTTCTTCATACGTCCCGTCCAGAACAACGATCATGCTGCCCTGGTGAAACTGGATATGGAAATCCTGCGGCGACAAATCTTCCGCCGACAGATTGACCTCCATCGTTTCATAAAGCTCACCCGTAGCAAACATGGAACGATCCCAAATGGTGATCTGGTCGCCATTGCGATCCCAGCCAAAGCGCATGAAACCGTCCTGCTCGCCTTCATAAAACAGGCCCAGATGCAATTCGCCATGCGCGAGCTTGTCGCGATCCACACGAGCGACCCACTCTTCGACCTGCGCCGGGGCGGCGCCCATGCATAAAGTCGTCGCCATCACAGCAACACCAATGATTTTTCTCATTAGATATTCCCACATTACGAGCCGGCCCGACGCTCTCACGCCGGGCCTGACCAGAAGGTGGCGATAACATTACCGGCGAACAGTCAGCCGCCGAAAAAGGTGACCCACATCAGACGCCCCGGCGCAAACGAAACCAGGCCGGGAATTAGCAACGCACCGAAAAACAAGCCGCGCACTTGCTTGCCATGGTCCGCGCCGCCACCGGCACGCGCCGTACGGACCAAGCCCCACAGACCCACAAACGTCAGGGGAATAAACAGATGGATTGGCGACGGCCATCCATCAAATATCTGCCGAATAAAGATCGCCGTCGTCGCTGTGATCACCATCAACACCACAAATGCGATGCCCAATGTGCGGTGCGGCAGCGTGCCCTTGGGTCCCAGGATCTGGATTGCACCCACCACCAGGGCAGAGAGGGCAGCGACCGCGTGCACCTGAATATGAACAGGTGCGTTGAGAAAGGCCTCGAAATTCATGACAAGCTCCTACGCATTCGTCCAGGTGCCATGAAAGCCCAGCGGCACGGAATACGGCAAGCGCCAACTGGCGACCGGACCAGCCGATAAATTCATCGCATCGAGAACATGCAATTCGGTTACCGCCTCCGCTGTATTCAAGACCGTCTGGACCAGCCAGCCATCACCCTCGCGGGTACTGCCCTCACGTGGCACAAACAGTGCCTCCTCTACATTCCGGCCCGCGCCATAATCATAGGCATCACCCGGCCCGTCAGAGCCGTCGCGACGAACGATATTGGACGTCTCGTCCGGCGTGTGACGGTGCTGGCCGATATGCCAGGTGTGACGATGTTGCTGGCCGATAAAGCGGGCATCGATCTGCGGGAATTCAGCAAACAAATCCTCATGCGTTTCAATATCTACACGCCCGCCGGGACGCAGGGTGACATGGCGCATGCGGCTCTGGTCCGGATCCATCGAACCGGCCTCCCCGCGCATCGCTCGAAAGGCCCCGTCATAGGCAAAATCCGCATTATCTGCGATCGCAGCCTGTAGCCGGATCGTACCATCCGCCTCTTCCCAGGCACCGCCAAAATGGAACAGGAAGCCCGGTGGCAAATCAAAATCACGCCGCACCGACCAGTCTTCCTTGTCAAACACCACCGCGCGCATCGGAATATTGTCCTGCCACTTATAGCCGGCGATAATTGGCAATTGCATCTCGCCCATACGGTCACAACCAATCAGGAAGACAAGAGACCGGTCGGTGATGACAAAATCATGGATCATGCCGCCGGGAACATCCCGGACCAGATCCGCCTTGCGCAGCGACCCGTCTGGATCAATCCGCCACAGCACTAATTGCTCGCGGAACGGATCCGCACCAAAATTCCAGATTGTTCCGTCCACATCCCGGCTCGGATGGGCGGAAAATGGCATGCTGGAGAGTTCTGGGCTCCAGTTTTTTACGCCATGTGTTGCAAGTGTTTCCGGATCCAGCGACCAGGCCGATCCGCCCTCCCACAGGGCCAGCAATTCATCCCCTATGCGGATGACGGATGTGTTGGCCACATTCATATCATCGGGCCCGCGAATACCGGCCATGTCTGGCGGGACAGAGCCCAGCGCAGGCATGAGAAAGCGCCCGGCCTCCTCTTCCATCCGCCATTTATTGGTTTGCACAAATCGCGCACGATGCGTTACGCCCTGATCGGATATCTCCCATCGGTGCACCATTCCATCACCATCAAACCAGTGCCGATAGCGCCAGTCATTGCGCGAAAAGCGACCCGGGCCGTTACGATGCAGAACGCCCGACAAGCCTTCCGGCAGGGCCCCATGGAACAGTTCGGCTGTCCCGTTCAAACCCTCCGCCGGCGCGTCAACCATCCCCAGAGTCCATGGTTGGGTCAGGCGGGCCCGCTCGAAAGAGTCATAGACCGGATCAAGTTCAAGTGCGCGGGCCATGCCGGGCGCGGAGGCGACACCTCCAGCGGCCAGCATCAGACCCAGGGTTTCACGGCGATTGGTTTTCATGGCCAATACTCCTGCAAGGCAACAAATAGGGACAATTAGTGAAGGTTGATGGCGTGGCTGTTTTCGCCCGCAGAGACGGTAAACATCGCGTCATCCCAACTCGCCGGTCCAAACCGACCCATTGCGTTGTTGGAAAATGCGAACGGCTCGAGCGGCACGCCCATCAAATTGGTGCTCATCGCACCATCACCATCCACATCATGGTACATTTTCAAGCCGTACTCGCCGGGCTCCAAACCATGGATCGTCACCGATTCATTGACATCATCAACCGTGACCATGGCGCCGTTGACCGCCTCACCAGCGACCCAGCCGCTTTCACTATGATAGACACCGATCTGCAACGAACCGGACATGGCTTGAATATTGGAAACTGTGATCGTGAGCGTTGTCGGTGCAACATCATCCGCAGCATGGGCAAAAACCGGTGCCGCGATAGACAGCAAGGCCGTGGTGGCAATAACGGGGAACAGAGTCTTCATTTTCAGGTCCTCTAATCAGGGCCCGGCACACAGCATCTGGGTTCACATCAAACCCGTTTCGCCGACCGGTTGAGTCGACAAAAACCAGGGATGTGCCGCATTGGAAGCGACATTGCGTGAGGGGGCTGATCAGCTTCGCGAAATACGCTAGATGTTGGTTCACGTATCGCGAAGTGACACCATGATTCCGACGAAACACATCAAAGCCGCCTTGCCCACCATAGCGACTGTCATTGGGGTGGGGACGTTTTTAGCCATTCTCGGCCCCTACGGCAGCGAGGGTCTCGCCTGGCCATCGCGTTGGCTGTATTGGACTGTGTTAATGGGCTTCGGCTGGACCGCCGGTATTGGGGTCACAATGGGGCTGGATCGCTGGGCGAGCCATTGGACCGACAGAAGTCGATACATTGCCGCATCCCTCCTGGTTGCAATTCCGGTCACCATTGCAGTCGCGTCGCTCCAGATATTGGCCGGTAGCAACATACAATTTGGCGGCTTTCTCCAACTCTACTTTTTTGTCTGGGTAATTTCCGCGGGTGTTACCGTCCTGACCTGGCTGATGGCCCGACGAAAGGCCGATGAAGCCGAACGCCAGATCGGCCGCGCTCTGCTCGACAAACTGCCTCATAAGCTCCGCCGTGCCACTGTCCTGGCCCTCGAATCCGAAGATCATTATCTGCGGGTGCACACCGATGCAGGTGATGCGCTCATACTCATCCGTCTGACCGACGCGATTTCCGCTGTAGAAGCCCTGGAAGGGGCCCGAACCCACCGTTCCTGGTGGGTGGCCAAGGACGCCGTCGAAACAGTATCCCGTGGCGACGGCCGGGCGATACTCACCTTGAGCAATGGTATTGAAGCGCCCGTCAGTCGAACCTATTCGGCGAAACTGCGTGAGGCGGGCTGGTACTAGGCCATCACGTCTCGCTTCTTGCGCATTGCCAACCACCATTCCACCAGGATCAAATTTGGAATCCAGCAGGTGAAACTGATGATCAGATACGCCTGGTCCGGATTCTCACTCATGAACATCAACGGTAATTGAAGGCGCAGCGAGATCGCCGCCATCGTCACCGCGAAACTGCGATACATCCAGCGTCGATGCTCATCGATCCGCCGAGCCATTGCCGTCCGCAAACCCCGGTAGGTCACAAGCAGCCAGACAACCGCCATCGCGCCAAAGCCCAGCGTCGCGATCGGGCCTGCCTCCGAACCAATCGCCAGCGCCAGCCCCGCACTACCGGCGGTAAACACGCCGATCATATAAAGCCGGCCGATGAAATGATGCACGCGCGGCCGCTTGCCTCTCAGGCCCGGCAAAAATTGGAACGGTCCCAGCAATAGCGCAATCGAGCCAAAGCCCGCATGCACGGCCAGCAATTGAGGGCCAAAATTATTGCTCAACATGCCACTTCCGTCGGGGATATCTAATGGCAGATAGTAAAGAGATGCATAGGTGACGACGAGCACGCACAACAAGACCAGTATGATAAAGAGAGGTCGATTGATCCGCGGACGGGAACGATTGAGAGAAGACGGTTCGGACATGAGAACTCCTGTTTGGATCTCTTGTCCCTAAACGGGTGACCCACATACCGCACCCGTAAAACCGTGAAGTGTTAGTCCAATACGCCAAATGTATCCCGGGCACGCTTCACGGTTCGTGAAATGTACGCTTTGACATCAACGTCAATCGTCGGCATCGGCTCGATTATGGAGAAGTCAGCCGCCTATCTGCCCACTCGGGCTTCCTGGCCCTTGGAACTCGCCTTGATGGCCGCCGTCGGCCTGTTTTTTGGTCTGGCGGGATTGTTTAATACCAGTGAAGCTCCGCTAAATTACCGCCTTGGATACTGGCTGCCGGTGATGATGTTTGGCGGCATAATTGTTATGCTCAGTGAGCTGGCCTGGAACCGGCTGTCCGCACTTCCCCTAAAATCCGCAGCCGCGTCCTTTATTGCCGTGACTGTTATCGCCACGTCTGGCGAATGCTTTGTTGTGGCGCTTTTCGATGGCCCACACGACGTCACCATGCCCAACTATTATTACATCGGTCAGCTTTGGCTCAATGTCGTGATCGTGATGATACCCATGGTCGCAATGATGCGGGTCCTGCGAATATTCCTGCTTCGCCCCCGCGTGACATCCGAGTCCTCGGTTGTGTCCCCAGACCCGTCAAACCAGAGCATCGAAATTCCGTCCCTGATCTCATCCCGGCTTCGGGCGCCATTGCGCACATCCACATTGCACGCCATCCAGGCCGAGGATCATTATATTCGCATCTTCACCGCCGACGGCGATGACCTGATCAAAATGCGTTTCGCCGATGCGCTCTCCAGCCTGCAAACTTACCCCGGCTTTCGGCTGCACCGCTCCTGGTGGGACGCCGAAGCGGCGATACAGGGCGCGCGTTTTAAGAATGGCCGTGGCCAGGTCAGCCTGACCGGAAACGTCACCGCCCCGCTCAGCCGCACCTATGCCGGTGAGCTGCGCGAGGCGGGATGGCTGGGTTGATTGCCGGCGCGAACCGGCTGGGACAAGGGTCAACCCAGACGAGGTTCCCAATAACTGTTCACAATCTGCCAGCGATCATTGAGCTTCGTCAGCAAAACCCACTCGGTCCGGTCGGCTGCATCAATCCGAGCCGCACCTGTCCGCTGTGTCGCCTCAAACACTGTGACGGTTGAGGCCTGCTCGGCGACTCCCCGCTCTTCCAATTCGATCTCGATCATCTCAAGTGTCTCCGGCTGCAGGTATTCCCTCCGGCCACCGCGCACAACATGGCGACGATCTGCGTCTGGATACATTGCTGCAATCACCGGCGCATACTCGCCCGCATCCCATCCCGCCGCATAGCCACTGACAACGTCGTCAATCAAAGCCATGTCGGCTTCCCGGTTGGGGTTATCGATCAAACTGTATCCGCCATAGGCGCAATTGATGAACACCCACTCGCCATTGATATGCGTGCCGAGAAAGTAGTCATACCAATCCTGGTCTGCGGTGAGCCGCAGCAAACCCATCGATTCGGTCGATTCAAAGAAATTCACGCCGACTGTCGAGGTAACCGGGTCCAGGCGATGATTGTAATTGTAAACCGAGCCGAGCACTTGAAGGGTTCCGGGCGGTAATTGTTCGATGATCTGGATACCCGTGCCCCAATAGTTCTCCGTCACGCCGATTTTCGACAATTCTGGATGGACAGTCGACAACACCATTTCCGGGTCCCGGGCGTAAAAACCTCGGGCAAACGTGTCAGCGAGCTCCGTCAACGCCGCTTCGGTTTCTGCATCGTCTGCAAGCGCAGCCCCACCGGTCACGTTGCCGACGATCAATGCCGCTAAAAACAAATTCTTCATCACCATCCCCTCTCAACTTAAGGGGCACAATAATTCATCAAATCCATTTTAGCTTTTAATTTCAGTAAGTTTGATCAACAAAAAGTGAGAAACCTCCAAAACGCGCTAGCGCTTTGAATTCATTACGTTACATGTAACGAAAAGCGACGATCTTGCGCACGCAACCATTGATCTGGTTATCTCGGCCGACGAAACGCACGCCACTCATCTGCGGTCTGACCCCAGATATCGGCCATCATGCCAAAACCGGCGACCTCAACTTCGCGACCGCTATTGGTCGAGCCGAGCTTGCGCGCCACACCCTGACTTCCGACATTGTCTGGATCGATCAGATGGATGATCGAATCCCAGCCCAAATCATCAACGACGTGGTCCATACAGGCGGCCGCCGCTTCCGTCGCATAACCCTTGCGCCAGGTTGAGCGATTCATCGACCAGCCGATTTCTGGCTGCGGCCAGCCGTGCGGATACCAGGGGCCAACGCGGCCAATCCAGTCGCCCGATTCACGTTCAAAGACTGAAAAGAAGCCGTAACCGCGAACCTGCCAATGGCCGATAATCGTGCACAGAGCCCGCCAGGCGATCGGCGGGGATTGGGTGCCGCCAATAAATTGTGTCGTCTCTTCATCTGCCATTAGCGCGCAGATTGGTTCAAAATCAGCAATTACCGGAGCCCGAAGGATCAGGCGTTCCGTCTCTAAAACTGGATAGGTCATGGGCAGATGCCACACTGTGCACTCCGTCGCGTCAAGCGCGAATTCCACTCAAACAGCCTGGTCATGGAATAGCACTATGCGTGCAATTATCGATCGATACCCTCCTCGCACGTGGGAGATAGCAGGGATAAGCAGCCGGTCTTTTTCAAATGACGTCTTAAAACGGCCCGACCTTTGCTGAATAAAGCTTTCGTGTTGTGAAATCGATTGGGTGTGTGGCTATGAATGAGCAAGACCGTCCCGGGATGGTACGTCTGCTGCTCTACATGATCCTCGCAGCGGGGCTCGCTGGAGGCGTGACCGGTTGGATCTATGCGGGTGAGACCTTTGATTGGGTCGCCGGTCTGAATTTGCCAGTCTGGGTCCCCACGCAAGTGGTCATAACCGGTACCTGGATCGTCATGTTCCAATTGGTCGCCATGTCGCTTTGGCTCGTACAACGGTCTGGTCGCGATGGCATGCGAACAATTGCCTCAATCTTGATTATCGGTTTGTTCGTCGCGATTTTCGCGCGCATCTATATCTATTTCGGCATTCAGGATGTGACGATGGGCTTCGCGCTTTCTCTGGGTAATTGGATTTATGCACTTTTTGCCATCGCATTCATCGGTCGCGCCAACCGTCCTGCCGGTTATCTTCTTTGGTCATTATTTATCTGGCAGTCCTTCGGACTGATCTTGTGCTTCGAAATCATGCGTCTGAATTCGGGCGCGATTGGCGTCGCCAGTTTTTGACTTCCGTAAATGATTCAAAAATAGCGCGCCTGATTTTCCTAAGCGATGTTGAGCGTGTTTGCCGTGCCATTGCCGCGCAAACTGCAGCGCGACCCAGACAAGACAGCCGTGACGGCGACCTTGCGCCGGGACCATGAGCGACGCAGCCAATCGGCTGTTCTGTCCAAGCCCCCCGACAGATTATTGCCGATCCTCTATCAATTACCGTCGGCCAGATGGCGCGATGGCCGAGCGCCTCTTTGACATCGCCGCACAAAAAAGCCGCCCACTCAACTGAGGGGCGGCTTCTTTGAAACGAGGGCGTGTTACGCCAGGTCTGGTGCCAGACCCTTGCAGGCCGCAACGAGGCCTTTGACCGACTCAACGGAGTGATCAAACATAGCCTGCTCTTCTTCATTGAGATTGATTTCGACGATCCGCTCAACACCACCGGCGCCGATGACGACGGGCACACCAACATACAAATTGTCCTGGCCAAACTCATTGGTCAGATGTGCCGCGGCAGGCAAGACGCGCTTCTTGTCGCGCAAATAGGCTGTCGCCATTTCAATCGCGCTCTCGGCCGGTGCGTAAAACGCAGAACCATTGCCTAGAAGACCAACAATCTCGCCGCCACCCTTGCGGGTACGATCCACAATCGCGTCCATCTTCTCCTGGGTCGACCAGCCCATTTCGATCAGATCAGGAACCGGAATGCCGGAGACAGTGGAATAGCGCAGCAGCGGCACCATTGTGTCGCCATGACCGCCCATCACGAAGGCATTCACGTCTTCAATCGACACGTTGAACTCTTCCGCCAGGAACCAGCGGAAACGGGCGCTGTCCAGAACGCCGGCCATGCCGACGACTTTATTCCGCGGCAAACCAGAAAATTCACGCAACGCCCAGACCATCGCATCAAGCGGGTTGGTGATGCAGATCACGAAAGCGTCCGGCGCGTGCTGGGCAATGCCCTCGCCGACAGCCTTCATCACCTTCAGATTGATGCCCAGCAGATCATCGCGGCTCATGCCCGGCTTGCGCGGCACACCTGCGGTCACGATGCACACATCCGCACCGTCAATCGCGGCATAGTCATCAGAGCCGACCAGCTTGCTGTCCTTGCCGAAAACCGGACTGGCCTCGCAAAGGTCGAGCGCCTTGCCCTTGGCAGTACCCTCGGCAATGTCAAACAGGACCACATCACCCAGCTCTTCACGGGCTGCGATATGGGCCAGGGTTCCACCGATCATGCCGGATCCGATGAGAGCAATCTTGTTACGGGCCATGGGAGGCTCCTCTTGCGGGTAAAATTTGGTGGCGGAAAATGAATATGGAGGCGGTCTAGCCTTCCCCGGCGCTGGCGACAAGATCAACACGGCTTGAGCGACAACAAAGCGCAGTCAGAATTGCAATTCCGGCAGGGTCAGACGCAGCGTCCGGCCATCAGATTTGCGGACAATTTCACGAACACCCGGCTCATACGGCACAGTCCGGCAAGCCGGCGATGCGGTGTAATATTGATAACAACATTGATGCCCCGCGGGCGCACCGCGTGTACAGGTCTTGCACTCATCATAGAAATCCACTGGCGCATCTGCATGTCGGATTGGCAGGAAGCCCGCCGCCTCCAGCACCCGCCGCGACGGGTCGCCATAGCGGGCGCGACCAGCCCCGGTCCGCAGATTTTCCAGCGGCGCTATCTTGAGGCCGAAATAGGCCATCAGCCGGGCCTGCATCATCGGCTTTTGCAGACCAAAACCGGTATGCGCCTCATGGACCAACGCGCCGCCCAGTTCAAACAATCCCGCTTCCAGGGGCAAAACACCCGCAATCGCCAAGAGGCTATCCGGATCACCGACGTCTCCGGCTTCATCGATGATCGCCACCATCACACCGCGCGTCATCGCATCGGCAAACACGGTCGCATCTCGATGGATCACTCCGCCCCGCGCCTGGGTGAGCGTGTAGGCGGCCAGTGTGTCGGAGATCGGAAAGCCGGGTTCCGAGCTGAGATGAAGGCGTGCGTGCATGCACGCCTTCTATCCCGGATTGCCAGGCAGGTTCAATCTCCGCGCAGCGTCAGCCCGTCAATAGCGGCCAGGCGACCATGATGGTCCCGACAAGGCCCGCGGTGAACAGCATCGTGCGGATGAAGGGAATGCCGAGCCAATAACTGGGCATATAGGCCACCCGCGCCAACGCGTAGAGTTGCGCGCCCATAACTGTCGTGGCGGTGTGCGTGTCGGTGACATGCGCGATCAGCACGACCGGGGTAAACATCGCCAGACTTTCCAGCTGGTTTTGCACCGCACGCGCCCCACGACCAACCAGTTTTGGATTATCACGCGCCTCATCGCGCGCGCCCGCCTGCCGCAGGGCACCAAACGCCACCAGCCCGGTCACACCCTGAAACACGATCCCGGCCATCAACATGCCCACCGAGGCCAGCAGCATCCATAATTCGATTGTCATCACACAATTCCTCTTGTTTCCACGTCACGCAATTAGCGATGCATCCACGCACATGCCATCGATCCATTTTCATCCTAGCTATGCGCCTGTGCATTCCCTATATCGTCTCCATGGACTGGAGAGATTTGCAAACCTTCCTGGCGACGGCCGAAGCCGGCTCAACGCTGGGGGCCTCCGAGGCTTTGGGCCTCGATCAGAGCACGGTCTCGCGCCGTGTCACCGCGTTTGAGAAGGCCATCGGCCAGCGCCTGTTTGAGCGGTTGCCGTCGGGCCTGGTGATGACACCCGCCGGCGAACGCATGCTGGCCACAGCGCGCGGCGTCGATAGCGACATTCACGCGCTGGAACGCCAAATGATCGGTGAGGACCCCGCCCTGCATGGCGATATCCGCCTGACCGTGCCACCCTTGATGCTCGACGCTTTCGTTGCCCCGATCCTGCAGGACTTCCACCGGCGTCACCCTGAGGTACATCTTGAGATCGATGTTTCAATGGCGGAGATGAACCTGACCAAGCGCGAAGCCGACATCGCCATTCGCGGCTCCAACACCCCGCCGGAGCACTTGATCGGACGCTGTGCCGGTCGCTATCACCTCGCCGTCTACGCCCATCGTGATCTGGCAGGAAAGCCTGAAGACCTGCCCTGGATTGGTTGGGGCGAACCCGGCGAACTCGACGCCTGGATCACCGAGCATGGCTTGCCGCCAGCCAAGGAAGTCGTCTGGCGGGTTGATGGCATGGAGGGACAAATCGCCATGGTGAAAGCCGGTCTCGGCATCACGGCAATCCCCTGCCCGCTCGCCGATGCCGAACCGGACCTGGTCCGTGTTTATCCAGACAAGAGTTGGCCCAATCGCGATATCTGGGTGCTGACCCACAAGGATCTGATGCCCTCACCGCGCATCCGCACCCTGTTCAACTTCCTCGCCGACGAACTGCGCTCAAGACGCGTCGTTTTGGAAGGCAATGGCGGCTAGCTCAGCGCGTCGGCCAGGCGATCAAACACCAGGCGGATACGACGACTGGTGTGCAATTCACGATGCGTCACCAGCCAGACCGGCACCGGGATGGACGGCAAGCTCGGCAGGGCCAGTTCGAGCTCTGGGTGAAAGTCAGCGATATCCCGGGTCAACATGCCGACACCCAATCCCCGGCGCATCAATTCCAGGGTGACCGTGCCACTGCCAGAGCTCAGTCGAAAACTGGCGGGTGTCAGCATCAGCCCGATCTCGGCGAAGGCTGCAATAACAAGATCATTCTGCTCAAACCCGATGAAGTCGAGCTTGGCGAGTTCCTCAACGGTTTGCGGTCGACCATGCTGTTCCAGAAACTGTTTCGAAGCGTAAAGCTGGCCCTGGGTTTCGCGCAGCAGCTTGCAGATCAGATCCGGTTGCTCCGGCCGCGCATGTCGTATGGCGATGTCCGCTTCACGCTTTTTCAGATCGTGCACATCATTGGACGCGATAATTTCGATTTCGATCTGCGGTGCCTCCTCGCGCAGAGCCGCCAGTACAGGCGGCAGAAAATACGTCGCCATCATATTGGTCGCTGTGATTGTGACCTCGCCTTCAATCGCCTGCGACCGGCCCGAGGCCGTCAATGAAATCCGGCCCGCTGCCTCGCCCATGGCGCGTACATCATCCATCAATTCAAGGCCTGGCCCGGTCAAATCCATAGATCTATGCCCGCGCTCAAACAGGGTTACGCCGAGCGATTTTTCCAGGGCAGTAATCTGCCGGCTGAGCGTTGGCTGCGTCTGCCCCAGCGCCCTCGCCGCAGCCGAGAGCGACCCCTCCTCCACGGTTGCGAGGAAGGCGCGGATCTGATTCCAGTCAAAGGATGTGCCGAGCTTATTCATCGACTTTCGTATACCAGACCTACGTAAAACAGCAATTTATATCACATATGCGTATGCCTATAATTATCGCAACACAGGCGCAATTCAGCGCAAACAACAAGAGCACAGGCGAAGACCATGCGTAATGACACAAAATTCTGGGACAAGATGGCCTCCGGCTATGCCAAGTCCGCAATCGGCGACGAGGCGAGCTATCAAATCAAGCTGGCCAAAACCCAGGAATATTTCACGGCCGACACTGAGGTGCTCGAATTTGGCTGCGGCACCGGCTCCACCGCCATCATTCACGCCCCTCACGTGAAACACATTCTCGCGACCGACATCTCCGAGAATATGCTCGCCATTGCCCGCACCAAGACGGTTGAGGCCGGCATTGAAAACATCACCTATCAGCAAACCACCCTCGAAGCTCTCGAGGCGCCAAACGCCGGCTATAACGTCATCCTGGGCCTCAGTATTCTGCACCTGCTGCGCGACCGCCGCGTTGCCATCGCGCGCGCACATGATTTGCTCAAGCCCGGTGGCGTGTTTGTCTCCAGCACCATCTGCATGGCCAATCGTATGTGGTGGATGACTCCCTTTATGACGCTCGGTCGCTGGTTTGGCATGCTCCCGGTCTTGCGGTTTTTTACCACATCGCAATTGGTCCGCAGCCTGACCGAGGCGGGTTTCGAGATCGAACATCACTGGACACCGAAGAAAAGCCAGACGGCGTTTATTGTGGCGCGAAAGGTTTAGTGCGGCCTGGCACCGGCTAGGCAGGACAGACAAAACGTCATGCTGGCGAAAGCCAGCACCCAGATCAAAAAGCGCCGGTGTGTGCAATCTGGGTCCCAGCCTTCGCTGGGATGACGGTGCGAAAATGGCAAAGCCAGTTTTTGCTAGACACACGCATGCCCACAATATAACCATACAGTTATGGAACCGAACAGTTATACAAAGCCACCGGCAAATCTAGACGCGATATTCAGTGCACTCGCCGATCCGACACGACGCGATATCCTGTCGCGACTGGCGCACGGCGAAGCCAGCGTCAATGAGATCGCCGAACCCTTCCAGATCAGCCAGCCCGCGATTTCGCGACACCTCAAAGTGCTCGAACGCGCCGGCCTCGTCGAACGCGATATCGACCAACAACGCCGGCCGGCAAAGTTAAAGGCCGATCAAATGGCCCTCGCCGTCGACTGGCTCAATGATTTCAAGAAATTCTGGGGCGACAGCTTCGACCAGCTCGATGCGGTCCTTGTCACCCTCAAGCAAAATCAGTCAAAGGAACCCGACCATAAGTGAGCTCCCTGAATTCATTTTCGACCGTGTCTTCGACGCCCCGCGTGATCTGGTCTGGAAGGCCTGGACTGATCCTGAGTTGCTGCACAAATGGTATGGCCCCGGCGCCGACACGATCATTCACAAATTCGATCTGGAGCCCGGCGGCGAATGGCTCAATGAGATGAAATGGGGCGACAACTCCATGTATCAAAAAGTCGTCTTCCAGACCGTCACGCCCACCACGGAAATGGTCTGGCACCATTATTCCTCCACCGATTCCAATTGGGTCTCCAGCCCCAACCCGCAAATGCCCGACTGGCCAGCCCTGCTGCTCACCACGGTCACGTTTGAAACGGTCGGCGACAAGACAAACGTCCGCCTCAGCCAAATCCCACACGACGCCTCCGACGCCGAACTGGCCTGCTTTGCCAAAGTCATGGGCAATATGAGAAAGGGCTGGGGTGCTGGATATGAGATCCTGGACAAGGTGCTGGCCGATTTGCGCGTGGC
>JAQXCQ010000028.1 GCA_029251785.1 Maricaulis sp.
GGTGTGGTCTTGCCGATCAGGCCGGCGCAGTCGGCGAAGACGTAGAAGGCGCCATCCGGCGTTGGGGCGACGAGGCCGTCTGAGCTGTTGATATCCGCCAAAACCAAATCCCGGCGGCGCAGGAAGGCGGCGTTGCGGGGTTTGAGGAATTCGTGGTCGCCATTGAGGGCGGCGACGGAGGCCCATTGTGCGATCGAGCACGGGTTGGAGGTGGTCTGGGAGATCACCTTGCGCATGCCGCCGATCAGGGCTTCAGGGCCCGCGGCATAGCCGATGCGCCAGCCGGTCATGGAATAGGCCTTGGAGACGCCATTCATGGTCAGGGTGCGGTCATACAGGCGCGGCTCGACCTGGGCGATGGTGGCGAATTTGTAATCGCCATAGACGATGTGCTCATACATGTCGTCGGTCATGATCCAGACATGCTCGTGCTTGAGCAGCACCTCGGCGATGGCTTTGGTTTCCTCGGCGGTATAGCCCATGCCGGTGGGGTTGGAGGGCGAATTGAGGATGATCCAGCGTGTCTTTGGCGTGATCGCTTCGGCGACCTGGTCGGGCGTGATCTTGTAGCCGTTTTCGATGCACGCCTCGATCGGAACGGGCACGCCGCCGAGCAGGCGGACGACTTCAGGATAGGTGACCCAATACGGTGCCGGGATCAGGACTTCATCGCCGGGATTAATCGTGGAGGCGAAGGCGTTATAGATCACCGGCTTGCCGCCCGGCGCGACATGCACCTGGGAGGCCGCGTAGTCCAGCTCATTATCGCGCCGGAATTTCTTGATGATCGCGTCTTTGAGCTCGGGGATGCCGTCAACGGCGGTGTATTTCGTCTCACCACGGCGAATCGCCTCAATGCCGGCTTCGCAGATATGCTCCGGTGTCTCGAAATCCGGCTCCCCAGTCCCCAGCGAGATGACATCAATGCCCTTGGCCTTTAGCTCACGGGCCTTCTGGGTAACGCCCAAAGTGGCCGATGGCTTGACGCGCTTGAGCGCTTCGGAAGCTTGAAATGTCATGGCAATGTCCTGAATCAGGCTGGGGAAAGCTGGCGCACACTAACGCCGGGCGCGCGCCGAGCCAATGGCAGGAGATTTGTTTGTCTGCAAGACGTAAATGCGTGGATGCATGCTTGGGCGCCGGCCCGGCGCGCATCCATCCATAAATCTCTTGTCGGCCAGCAGGCCTCAGTGAAGTCAGCGCGTCAAGGGCGCGCAGCGCCGCATGGCGGGTATACCCCTTGACGCGCTGACTTCACTGAGGCGTCGTCTCGGCAAGGGATTTAGGGTGGGGTTTGCGCGGGGGACGCGAGGACGAATTGGTGTCTGTCACCGCCCCTGATCGTCGTCATTCAGCTTCTCACTAACCGAACTTATCTTTCTATATATCCACCAAAAAGGTGGGATGAGAAACAAGCCCATGAGCGCGCTGAACTTCAACCAGGTTACAAATGCATCCCCTAAACGGACTTCGTATGCAATCACACTATAAATTATCGGCAGCGAGCATAGGATCGGAATCAAAACGGACACCATCCGTGTATGATCCCAAAACTGTCTACGGCTCCATATTGGCATTCGGCGTCGCCCCTTCCATCTTGTGCGTGGGCTAATTGGTAACAGACACCAATAGATTGCAATTGGAAAATGAAATTCCTAGCACTCGCCTCCTTCGTAATTCTACCCCCTCTATTCGGGCTGATACTGATTGGTCTGCGCCTATTGATTTATGGACCATCGTCTCTCACCGCCGCCTTTTTAGTCGGTGTGTTTTTGGTCACCTCGATATTTGGTGGCTACTCTTGGTATGTATTGATCCGAAAAGTGCGGAAGTAGCTGGTTGGTGCCGGTAATTAATTTTTGCCCACAATCAAAACCCAAACCCTTGTCATCCCGGACGGATGCCCGGCCTTGCGCCGGGTGGAGATCAGGGACCTAGAGGGCGCCCTCTGGGTCCCTGATCGGAGTTCACCCTCGAGTAGTCGGGGGCCCGGGCTAAACCCGGGCATCCGTCCGGGATGGCAAGGGTGGGTGGATTTTTTTGGGTAGGTGAGAACCAAGGACACACAGCTTTCCTCACCCGCCTGCGGGGGAGGTGTCATCGCTTTGCGGTGACGGAGGGGGAGCGCGCAGCGCTTGTGGCCGCCGCGCCCACCTCGCCTGTGGCTCGGCCCCCATCGTCCCCGCCTTCGCTAAAGCTACGGCGTGACCACTTCCCCCGCGGGCGGGGGAAGAAAAGAAACAGCCCCCTCCTCCAACCTTACCGCCACCTAAACGCCCCAATTTTTCCCGCAATTGCCCCAAAGCCGCCCCGACGCCTCCCTGATCGAGGTTCAGTTTCCAAACTGAAACGACCACGCAGGCAGACACATTCAGGGGAGAAATTGCGATGGCTTCGATGCACTCACGACGGGACGATACCGGCCAGGGATGGTTTGGGCTGGCGATTGCGGTGGCGATTTTTGCGGCGTGCTTCTTTGTCTGGTCTGATGCGCAGGCGGATGAATTGCCGGCTTCGGAAAACCTGGTCCGTCTGAGCGAGATCAATGAAGGGGCGTTGCTGCTCAAGACCGTCGATGACGGCCTCTATATCCCCGCCCCGCTTGTTGCCATCGATATCCGGCTGGATATCTCCGGCCCTGTTGTCCGCGCGATTGTCACACAGAGATTTACCAACCCCGCAGAGACTTGGGTGGAGGGAACTTACGTGTTTCCTCTGCCCGAGGACTCCGGCGTAGACCGGTTGCGGATGCAGATCGGCGATCGCTTTATCGAGGGTGAAATTCATGAGCGCCAGCAGGCGCGGCAAATTTATGAGCGGGCGCGGGCGGCGGGTCAGCGCGCCTCGTTGATGGAGCAGGAACGTCCCAATATGTTCACCACGTCGGTGGCCAATATTGGTCCCGGTGAGACGATTATCGTGCAGATTGAGTATCAGGATGTCAGCCGGCTTTCGGATGGCCGCTTCGAGCTGCGCGTGCCGCTGGCGATTACGCCGCGTTATAATCCGCCGGCCAGCGATATGCTGCTGGCGAATTACCGCGCCGACCGGCCGCAGCGGAGCCGTGTGGCGGACGCGCACCGGATCACGCCGCCGATCATGCACCCGGATTATGAGCCGGAGGAGGCGCTGCGCCTGCCGGTGACGATTAGCGTTGATCTTAAGGCTGGCTTTGCGCTGGGCGAGGTGGCGAGCCTGTATCATGCGACGCTTATTGACCGCTCTGAGGACGGCCGTGCGCAAGTGCGTCTGGCCGATGGGCCGATCCCGGCCAATCGCGATTTTGTGCTGACCTGGCGTCCTGCCGACGAGACGGTACCAAGCGCGGCGATCTTTACCGAGGAATGGAATGGCGAGACGTATTTGCTGGCGCAGATCGTGCCGCCATCATCGCTGTCGGGACCTGCACCACGCCGGGATCGTGAGACGATTTTTGTGATTGATAATTCCGGCTCGATGGCGGGCGGCTCGATGCGCCAGGCGCGTGAAGCGCTGGTGGCGGCGCTGGACCGGATGCAGCCGGGTGACCGCCTCAATGTGATCCGCTTTGATAATACGATGGAACGCGTCTTCCCCAATGCGGTTGACGCCACACAGGCCAATCTGGACCGCGCCCGCGCCTTTGCCCGTGGGCTGGAAGCCGAGGGTGGCACAGAGATGCTGCCCGCCCTGCGCGCCGCCTTGCGTGATGATACGCCGGAGGATGACAGCCGTGTGCGCCAGGTGGTGTTTCTCACCGATGGGGCGATTGGCAATGAGGGCGAATTGTTTGCCGCCATCAGTAACGGCATTGGTCGCTCGCGCCTGTTTCCTGTTGGCATTGGCTCGGCACCCAACACCTATTTCATGAGCCGTGCGGCGCGGATGGGGCGCGGCACGTTTACCCATATTGGTCAGGTCAGCGAAGTGGCGAGCCAGACAGCGGCGCTATTTCAGGCCCTGGAACGCCCGGTGATGACCAATCTGGATGCCCTGTTTGAGGCCGACGCCCTGACCGAGATCTGGCC
>JAQXCQ010000031.1 GCA_029251785.1 Maricaulis sp.
GCCGAGAAGAGCAGGGTGCGACGCTCTTCCGGTGCGGCGTCGAGAATATATTCAAGGTCTTCGCGGAAGCCGAAATCTAGCATTTCATCCGCTTCATCCAGCACCACAGCCTGCAGCGCTGACATGTCCAGCGCGCCGCGCGTAATATGGTCGCGCAGACGGCCTGGCGTGCCCACAACAATGTGGCAACCGCGCTCCAGCGCCCGGCGTTCCTGGCGGGCATCCATGCCACCCACACAAGAGGCAATGCGTCCGCGCGCATCACCAAACAGCCAGATCAGCTCGCGCTGAACCTGCAAGGCCAGCTCGCGCGTCGGGGCGACAATCAGCGCCTGCGGCAGGGCCGCCTGTTGAAACCGCTCTTCACCGTCCAGCAAGGTTGGCGCGATCGCCATACCAAAGGCGACGGTCTTACCGGAGCCCGTCTGTGCCGAAACCAGCAGGTCTGCGCCCGCAGCTTCGGGTGTGAGCATCGCTTCTTGCACTTCGGTCAGTGCAGAAAAGCCTTTGGTTTCAAGCGCCCGGGCAAGCGCCGGGGCGATATTTGGATTAAGCGACATGATCTGTAATTCCAGCAGGGGACACACCGCGGTGTCCAAAATTTTGTGCGGATGGCGACGCCTTACACCACTTGCCGTAAAAACCCAATGCACCAATTTAAATTACAACGCATTGCCGCTGACCGGATTTGCGGGGGGTGGGCTTCTCGACAATTGTTGGAGTATGGTGGTCGACTAACCGTGAAAATGATTTCCCGCCATGATCTCCGACCTGTCACTTCCGTCAAATGCTTCGCTTCTCGAGCGGTATGCAACCGGTTTGGGCGCATCGGCGGAGCTCTGCGGACGAATTGTTGCAGAAGTCGATCAATGGCTGGTCGATGTTATTCCATACGCCGATGATCGCTATGTCGCGCATGAGGGAAACATTGTAGACTCGACCGCCGAAGACATCGCTTTGGCACAAATCCAATCCGCCAAGTTGCTGTTATCTAATCTTTCCAAGGGGCCCCGAGCGGCACAATTCAAACTCGCCATTCAAATAGCTGCGCGGTTCTATGTGCGGTATGAGAAAATGGTTCGGGATCGAGAGATCGGTTTTGCAATAATTGATGATGATATTGGTGTGCCGGGAAGTACTTATGAAAATGTCAGCATCTTTATTTTCGATCGAAAAATCAACGGTAAGAGCTTTTTGGATTTGAGTGCGAACTATGTCGGATGCGCTCTATTTTGCGACTCATTGAAACGTTTGGTCACACGGGCTGGGTCTGAACTATAGGAATTCGATCATAACGCATGTCATCCCGGCCGGATGACAAGGATTAGGTGTCCAAGGATTCCAACCAACAAGAAAAATCGCCTTCCCCCGGTCCCCGTGCCGGGGTCTACGATTGTCGGAAATTGTCACTGCCCGGCAGGCCCCGGAACAGGTCCGGGGGAAGGGTGTGCGTGAATTTCACCCCGCCAACGACACCCGCACGTCGCGCATAGGAATAAACACCCGCTCCGGATTGCTGGGATCCCCCAGTGACCGAAACCCCAAGCGTTTGTAAAAAGCCCACCGCCGGTCAAACCCTTCATCGCGCAACACATCCAGCACAATTGCGGCCGCGCCAACATCATCCGATAAATCCACACACCGCCGCATCGCATTAACAAGCAGGGCGGTTCCAAGGCCCTGACCCTGCCGGTCGCGATGCACCGCCACCGCGCGAAGATAGATGACCGGGATGTCAGGTGTACGGGAGGGGTTCCAATAGCCGTCACCATGATCAGCCCGCACGGCCATAGCGCCCAGCGTGTAAAATCCCAGAACGTCGGGCCCGTCGGTCTCGGTGGCCAGATAGGCGACGACAAGCCCGGCCTTGATCTGATCTGA